>NZ_JBQLID010000004.1:0-288956 GCF_056034405.1 Marinococcus sp. LNHM4E3-1
CAGAAATTGTTTGCATGGGAAAACCACGGAAGAAGTGTTTCACGAAGAAGTGTTGCGCTTAAATTGACAATCTAAGATATACAAAAAACCCCTCCCATCACCGGCAGTGATGAAAGAGGTTTAACCTAATGCGCCAACCATTAAAGTAACATCATCATTTTCGTTTTCAGCTTTTTCAGCAAGTCTGTTTTTATATTCCTCTACCGAACGCATATACGGCAGTGCGCGTTGGTCTTCAGAGGATACAGTCATGCCGTCCGAGTGAAGAACAAAAGAGATGCCCTTATCGAAAGGAACGTACTCGAGCCGGTATTGAAACTTCCTGCCTGAAAGATAGCCCTTTGTTGGAACCGGCCGAAAAATCTCTTCATTATCAGCACTGATATAGCAGGTAATATTACCGATGCTTCCATAGGTCAATTCCTGCTCCTGATAGCAGACCTTAATGACCGCAAGGACTACTCCCCGTTCAGAAACAAGCGCCCGGTTACAGCGCTCCAGAAGCATGGGGATAGATTCATGTTTATGGGCCCGGATGATATTCATGGCTATCTCTGCGGACTGCCTGGCACCTTCGCCACTCCCCAGCCCGTCCGTCACAGAGCAAAGAAAAAAATCCTCTGTTTCGATTACGAGATAGCTGTCTCCACACACACGGTTGCCCGGCTTTGTCTTTTGAAAGACCGCGGTATTCACTTGTGTATTCGAGATGGACTCCTTCATTACAGGCACTCCGAAGGCTCCACTCTTATAGATTCACGCAGCTTCTGCAGAGCCCTTCGCTGCAGTCTTGAAACGTGCATCTGAGAAATACCCAGCTGCTCTCCCGTTTCTTTTTGGCTTAAGTTTTCAAAATACGTACATCTCAGGATCTCTTTTTCTCTGTCCGTTAAAACCGCAAAAGCTTTTTGGAGCAGCAGCTGCTGATCTGTTTTTTCATATCCTTCTTCATTGGCACCAACAAGATCCAACAGCGTCACGGCACTGCCTTCCTGGTCTGCTTCTATGGAACGGTCCACAGATAAAGCCTGATAGCTTTTGCCCATTTCCATGGTTTCGAGCACTTCTTCCTCACTTACCTCGAGGTACTCGGCAATCTCATCTACATACGGAGAACGCTGCAGACGGGTTGTCAGCTCTTCCACGGCCTTTTTAATTCTCGGGCCAAGCTCCTTAATACGGCGAGGTACGTGTACGCTCCACGTTTTATCACGGATAAACCGCTTGATTTCCCCTACAATTGTTGGGACTGCAAACGATTCAAAGCTCCTGTTAAAGGAATCATCAAAACGGCGCAGCGCTGCCAGAAGCCCAATCATACCTACTTGATAAAGGTCGTCATCATGGTCCTGTCCCCGGGAAAATTTTCGTGATAAAGACTGCACAAGCGGTTCATAATGCTGTACAAGCTTAGTCTGAATTTCTTCAGTCGGGTCTTCCTGGAACTGGCGGATCCATTCATAAACTTCTTCACTCGTGCCGTTATTTTTGTTCTTGCGCGTTTGTTTCGGTTGAGACTCCGTCGACATTATTTTCCACCTCGTCTCTTTGCAGAAACTTTGTCATAGAAATAGCCACTCCGTTTTCGCCGCTGATTTCTACTTTATCCATCAATGTGTCTATGAGGAACAGTCCAAGTCCCCCCTCTTTCAGTTCCTCGATCGGTTTTTTGCTGTCTACGGGGCCGAGGTTTTGATCCAGTTCTTCAAGGACAAAGCTTTGACCTGTGTCTGCCACGACCATTTCCACCCGGTCTTCGAACACATTACAGGACAAATGCATATTACCGGTTTCTTCGTACGCATGGTTGACCACATTTGTGCATGCTTCCGCTATCGCAATTTTAATGTCCTCAATGTCATCGTAAGAAAAACCGAGGCGGTTTGCGAGTCCTGAAACTGTCAGCCGGGCGATCCCTACGTATTGAGGCTTGGCCGGAAGGGTCATTTCCAAATAATCTGACTGGCGTTCCATTATTTGGCCTCCTCTGTATTTTCATCATCAATAGTGATTACTTCATCAAGTCCGGTAATGGTAAACAAACGCTTCACACGCTCATTCAGACCTGTCAGACGAAGCGTAGCATCATGATTTTCAGCTGACTTCAAAGCGCCAATAAATATACCAAGGCCGGTGCTGTCAATATAGCTTACCTCTGTCAGGTCCACTACCACTTCTGCGCCTTCTTCTTCTGTCAGCGGATTCAGGTTCGCTTTCAGTTCCGGAGCCGTATACGCATCCACTTCCCCGGCTACTTTCAAAATTTTCTTTTTATCCGATTTTTCTACCACTTCTGTCGATAAATTCATTTAGTAAACCTCCTCATAACCATGCTGCTATATATAAATCACGATTTTTTAATTGTGCATCCTTTTCATTTTTCCCAGATTACAACCTTATTAAACATTTCTGCGCAGTATAATCAATGTAAAGTCGTCACGAAGCTGAAAGCCCTGGGCTCTTTCCAGTTCATAAAATACGTGATTTACAATTTCCTGGGCAGGCAGATGCTGATACGTACGGATGAGTCGCGTAATAGCTTCACGCTCAATAAAGCCGTCGTCGGTTCTGCATTCAGTAACGCCGTCTGATAAGAGCACAACAAAATCTCCCGGCTCCACCGTGAGTTGATATTCCTTATAGTTAGTGTTCCGCTTAATGCCAAGAACGATGCCTTTGGCATGAAGCTCTTCAAACGTATCTTCAGCTGCCTTATAGTAGAAACCGGGCTCGTGCCCCGCTCCTGCATAGTTAAATTGATGGGAGCGTGAATCATACGAGCCGTACATCATCGTAATGAACATGTTCGAAGCAATATTCTGCTCCACCACACGGTTCACATTTTCAAGTAAAGCCCCGGGCTGCAGACGCTGCTCCGGATAGCTGTCCATCGTATACTTGATCATCGACATACATAAAGCGGCCGGTATCCCTTTACCGATAATATCAGCAATCGCAAGACCGACACAGTCGTGGTCGTCTTTAACGAAATGATAATAATCACCGCTCATTTTCGAAGCGGGAACACTTAGAACTCCCACATCCAAACCATTTACGTGTGGAATTTCATCCGGAAGAAACGTCTGCTGCATATTAGCAGCCACGTTAATTTCTGCTTCGAGTTCCTTTGTTTTATCACGAAGGCTCTGGTGTTCCCGGTACGCCAGTCCGTATCCCATCATTACCTCGAGAAGAAGCTCAAATGATTCATGAGCTCCTTTAGGAAGATCCGGAAAGAACTCCTCGAGCACCTCTAAATGAAGACTGACCACTTCTTCCGGGGAAATCTGCTCCTCAAGCACTCTTTTACTGAACTGCTGGGCATAATAAAGCCCCTGTTCGCTCTGCTCTTCTAAATACGCCCGTAAAATATTCGCGTACTGATCATGTAACAATTCCTTCGACTCAGCCAACGTTTTTCCTCCTTAACGGAGCCATTTGATTGCCGTTATCGTTGTACCCTCTTCCATTACGGAGTCAACGTCAAAATCATCCATTAGTCTTCTCACTCCTGGAAGTCCGGCTCCTAAACCACCCGAAGTAGTATATCCGTCTTCCATTACTTCTCTTATGTTCTTAATGCCAGGGCCGCGGTCCTTGGCTGTAATCTTTATGCCCTTCTTTTTCTGGGTCCCCCTGGTCTCTTCCACCGCTTCGATAACGATTTCCCCTTTTTCAGCATACAGGTAGATGTTTCTTGCCAGCTCTGAAATGGCTGTCGTTATCCGCGCCTGATCCACACCGCCAAACCCTATTTCCTTAGCTAAATTTCGTCCGGCCTGTCTGGCTGATACAATTCCCCATTCGGTCTGCACTTCAACACTGGATTGGATACTCATGCTTACCCCTCCAATTCCTGTTGAAGTTTCTCAAGTCCCTGCTCAAGATCTAGTGCCGTTGGTACTTCTTCAAGCATAATGCCCATATCTATCAGAGTGATCGCCACTGCCGGCTGGATGCCCGTCAGAACAACTTTCGCTCCCATTAAATTGGACATTTCCACGACGTCGCCCAGCACTTTGGCGATAAATGAATCAATCATATCCACGGAGGTTAAATCAATCACTACGCCTGTAGAGCCTTCTTCGTGAATTTTACTCAGCAGGTCTTCCTGAAACTGAAGAGCTGTTTGATCATCTAGATCTACCTGCACTGAAATTAATAAATAATGACTTAGTTTTAAGATTGGAATCCGCATCGATTTATGCCCTCCATTCTGCTCCATTCTCTATCTGAACCATTTTGCGCTGCGTCAGCTCAAGCGCTGATTCAATGCCCTTGCGCAGGCTGCTTTTCGTCGGGAAGGTGCTCAGATCAATGCCCAGATTTACAATTGTCTGGGCAATTTCCGGACGGATACCGACCAGAATGCACTCCGCCCCTACCAGCCTCACCGCTTTAGAGGCCTGAATAATATGGTTTGCCACCATCGTATCTACTACCGGCACGCCGGTTATATCAATTAAAACTACCTGGGAACGATGCTGAATAATCCCGTCGAGCAAATTCTCCATAATAAGCTTTGCCCGCTCGGTGTCAATCGCTCCAATTAATGGCATGACACTGACTTTTTCAAAGACAGGAATAAGAGGAGCAGAAAGTTCATTTAGAGCCATCTGCTGAATTTCGAGTGTTTTTATCCACGAATCGGAATAATCATCAACCAGCTGGTTCACGATCGCATCCACCCATTCTTCCACTTCTACAATCAAGCGCACGCTGTCTTCGTCTGCGTTATTAATATATGGCACAATGTAGGCAGTAACGATGCGCCGGAACACCTGCATTCCCTGCGTAAAATAGCTCAGCGGCCAGTCGGTCTGGATAAGCCGTTCCGCAAAATTCTTGATTTTACTTTTGGCTTCCGACCGCTCTAAACGGACTGAGCTGTACAGCACATCAATAAATTCTTCGTTGTTTGTGAATACTAAATCATCAGGAAGGGAGTTTTTAAAATATTCTTCCTGAACCCGGGCCATCTCTTCTTTCCATTTGGAAACCAGCTGTTCCTGATGGTCATTGATGGCCTGCACTACAGATGAATGCATCGTGAATTCCTCCATCTAGTCTGTCCATTTCCGTTTTATGGGCGGGGATAATTTTTATATGTTAATGCCCGGACTGGTGCATACTTTGTATTGTTTTGTACCGTATAGTTTGTTAATGGCACACCTGTACACTATCATACTCTATTTAGTATTATTCCATGTATAATACTTTAGCGCAAACAATTATGGCTGCAATCATATATATTCCTGAATAAAATTTATTACAATAAAAAAGCTGCCCGCCTTTCATAGACAGGCAAGCAGCTTTTTTATTCATCTCTGTTTCTTTAAAAGAAGAAATATAATTTCGAGTGTTTCAGATTCCGCTAAGCAATCGGCGATTCAAAGAGTGATCCACTTCTGTTTCTGCCTCAAATGACTCAGCAGCAATATTTAAATTGATACTGCTCATTTCTTCATACCCTTGCTTCATCGCTTCTTGAAACTCCAGACGTTGGCGTTCTTTTAAATACATCTCCGTGGCTTGATGAATAAATTCGTTGCGGTTTGAGCTCTGCTGCCCCTCTTCAATCATTCCATCAAGTTCGTCAAGAAGATAGTCAGGCAGGCTGACCTTAATCTGCTTAGTGCTTTTCTGATGCACTCCACACACCTCCAGGTTGACCCTTTTAGATTCCCATCCCTTAATCATTACTTAATTCATAATAGCATTTCTATATGCTGTTTGCAAAGCGCGTTTTTCATAAAATCAGGGTTCAAACCTGTTTTCGGGAGTATATACCCGGGGGACGCGTTTACTGATGGTACAGGGAACTTCATATGTAATCGTTCCAAGACGGCCGGCTACTTCCGTGACGCTGATCGTTTCCTCTTTCTGGCTGCCAATCAGTGTCACTTCCGTGTCCACCGGAAATTCATGCGGCAGCCGAACCATCATCTGATCCATGCAGATGCGCCCTACAATAGGTACGCGAAAGCCTCCTGCCAATACCTCCCCCTGATTTTCAGCGTGCGCTCTCAGCCAGCCATCTGCATAACCGATAGGCACAGTACCTATCCATTCATTTCCCGTGGAGGTATATGTTGCGCCGTAGCTGATACTCGTGCCCGGCGGCACTTCTTTCACCTGAGTCAGGCGGCTGTGAAGCGTGAATGCTTCCTTAAGTGTAAATGGAAGATGCCCGGTAATATCTGCTGCGGGGGTCAATCCATACATTGAAATCCCGAACCGGACCATATTAAAGCAGCGCTCCGGAAAACGCATAGCCGCTGCGCTGTTACCGCAGTGAATCAGGCGGGGAGCGCTTCCCAGCTGCTGTACCAGGGCAACGACCCGGGAAAAACGGGCATACTGCTGTTCAAAATAAGCAGTCTCCAGTTCATCAGCAGTAGCGAAATGCGTATACATACCTTCCAATTCTATAGAGGGAATCCGGTTTACCGCGGCCAGAAAGGAAGAGATTTCTTCGTCATTTATCAATCCCAGACGGCCCATGCCGGTATCTACTTTCATATGAATGAAAAGAGATTCTCCGGCTGTATGCCGGGAGGCTTCCTTTAGCCATTCTTCCTGAAAGACCGTGAGCCGGATATCGTGGCGGGCGGCCACTGGGGCGTCCTGCGGCCGCGTTCTTCCAAGCACGAGGATAGGCAGTTTTATGCCGGCTTCCCGCAGTTCAAGCGCTTCTTCAAGCAGCGCCACCCCAAAATAGGAGGCTCCCGCCTCCGCTGCTGCCTTTGCAGTTGCCGCCGCCCCGTGTCCGTAGCCATCCGCTTTCACTATGGCCATTACGGCCACGTTTTCTGTATGAAGCTTCCGCACTTCACGGATGTTGTATTTAATATTTTCTGTATTGATCTCCACCCACGTGTCCCGGTAGGATTCGCTGGAAAACGCCATGATGACTCCTCTTTTCTATCGTTTCTTTTGTGCCTGAATGAAAGCCAGAGCTTTCGGCAAATAATCGATCAAATTGGATGCAGTAAACGAATAATCCGATATTCCTTCATTTATCGCAATTTCTGCAGCCAGGCCGTGTGTGTAGACTGCATTACAAACTCCCTCTTCCACTGTTGGACCCTGAAGCATCATGGCGAGTACAATGCCGGTTAGTGCATCCCCGGATCCTCCCTTGGCAAGGGCACTGCTGCCGCTGGTACTTACATACTGCCTGCCTTCAGGGGTTGTAATAATCGTATTTGGCCCCTTCAGCACAAGATAGCAGCCAAATTCACGCGCATATTCGCGTGAAACCGTAAACCGCTCTGCATTGACCTCCTTTGGCGAAAGACCTGTGAGACGGCCCATTTCACCGGGGTGCGGGGTCAAAATCAACGGGTGTTCTCTGTTTATCATTTCCGCCTCCAGCTCCGGCAGAAAATACAGTCCGTCTGCATCGAGCACGAGCGGCGTTTGGGTCTCTGTCAAAAGCCGCTTCGTTAATACTCTCGTACTTTCTGTCCGGCCAAGCCCGGAGCCGGCTGCAACACCGTCCATTCCGTCCCACGGGAACGGCGTTTCCTGTAAATCGGCGACCTGACCGTCCTCCGTTTCAGGCAGCGGAAAGTAGGTTGCTTCGAGCACATGGGAGGCGACAGCGCTCAATGCAGACTCCGGTACGCTTGTGGTCAGAAGGCCAATGCCGGCATGCAGGCAGGCGTTCGAAGCGATAGCCGGGGCGCCGGGCATATTATAGGCCCCTGCTATCAGCAGCCCTTTGCCGTTATCGCCCTTGTGCGACTCCTGCGTCCGTTCTGGCAGGCTTTTGGCCGCGTCGGTCAGATCCCATGTCTGTCTTTTCTGATCCAATGCCCTCCACGAAGCCTGAGGTACGCCGATCGGTACAATTCGAATTTCACCGTAATAGTGCCTTGCCGGATACAGGTACGTGCTCAGTGTAGGAGCTTCAAGAATTACTGTAGTGTCTGCATTCACTGCCACACCGGGAAGTTCTTCCTCATTCGCCGGCACTCCCGTGGGAATATCCACAGCTACAACCGGTGCTGTTATGCTGTTAAGCCACTTTCCGGCAGAATAAAAAGGCTCCTTCAGCTCTCTGTGAATTCCGGTTCCAAGCATTGCATCAATATAGATAACACCTTCCTCGGGCGGTTCTGGGTCAGGAACGCCGGTACCTGCTTTCAGCGGAAGCCCGCAGGCACGATACAAGTCTTTATGATACAGCGCTCCTCCGGAAAGGGCATCCTCTTCCGCCAGCAGATACACAGAAACATCCCACCCAAGAGAGGAGAGTGTCCTGCCGATAACGAAACCGTCGCCCCCGTTGTTTCCCTTCCCTGCAAAGATAACCGCTTTACGCGCTTCAGGATACATATCATGTATGGCAGCTGCCGCCGCCCGTCCCGCATTCTCCATTAGCAGCTCTTCTTTCATTCCAAGTGTTTCGATGGTGTATTGATCGATCTGCTGCATTTCTTTACTTGTTACGATCTGCATCCTATTCGCCGCCCCTTTCTTCAATAATAACCTGGGCCACCGCACTGTCTCGCGAGTGACTGATGGAAACATGGATAGTATAAGCCTCGTAGCCCGTGCAGCGGAGCAATGGCTCCCCCCGTTCTCCATTACTCACTGTAATATCGTGAAAGCCCGTCTGCGAAGAAATGCCGGTGCCTGCTGCTTTTACAAACGCTTCCTTGGCAGCAAATCTTCCTGCTGTGAATTCTATCAGCCGCTTGCCGGAAAAATGCCCGCAAGCCCGTAATTCATCTTCATTTAAAATTCGCGGCAAAAATTTTTTCTGCTCCAAAGAGCGTTCAATCCGCTCTAATTCAATGATATCAATGCCTATTCCTTTAATCATTACTTTCTCCCTTCCCGCAACGCTTTTCGTGTATTCCTCTATTTATTCATGCTACACTGACCGTACATACTTATACACTTTAGTATACCCGTCACCAGAAAGGGGACTAACCCACTTGTTTATCCGCCACGAAACTTTTTCTACATTTATAAGACGATACCCCGTAATCTCAATTATATTAGCGGTCCACCTGCTATTGTTTTTCTGGGTAAATCTTTCGGAATTAACGAACGGCCTGATTCCGTTCGGGGAAGTTATTTATTATTTGATGGTTGGCAACAACTTCGCTATTCAGAGCGGAGACTACTGGCGCCTTCTTACTCCAGTGTTTTTACATACGTCTTTTGGGCACGTGCTTTTTAACTCCTTTGCGCTGCTGCTGTTCGGACCGCCGCTTGAATTCATGCTCGGCCGGCTCAAATTTCTGGTTTTCTATTTGACAGCCGGAGTTATTGGAAATATCGCCACACTATTTTTCGGTTCGCTCTATTTATCACATTTGGGTGCTTCCGGCGCCATTTACGGACTTTTTGGCGCTTATGTATTTATTATGATGAACCGCCGGCACCTTATTGACCCTTCAAGCGCCCAGATAGTTATCGTTCTTCTTGTGATAGGCATGGTGTTCACCCTTCTGAATTCCGGCGTCAACATATGGGCGCACTTATTTGGATTCGTTGCCGGGTTCGGGCTGATTCCTTTGTTTTTAAAAAACGCAGTCCCCTTCTATTTCTCTCAGGGATTCGGACCTTCTTCCGACATTCGCAGGCCGCGCCGGAAAGTACGCGCGATGACTGCCCAGAAAATAGGAAGACGAATCGCTCTAATTGCCGCCTACGTCATTGTCGGCGCCGTGCTTCTCCGGGTGATCCAGCTCGTCATCGCCGCGCTAATGTAAAAAGAAAAGCGGAAGAAGCCGTTTAGTGGCGCGGGATAATTCTCTCCATATAATAACTGCTTTCCCAGTATAGAAAAGAGGCCCTTCCCGCAGAAGTGGCCTCTTTTTCGTTTATCTGCTTTTTACGAGCAGATTGACAGCTTCCTGGACAGATTCACTGGTATCTTCCCCACGTTCCATCTGTTCACGCATGCATTGTTCCAGGTTTTCACTGACAATTACACCGATCGCACGGTCCATCGCAGAACGAGCAGCCGACATCTGTCCTACAGTATCCCGGCAGTCCTGTCCTTCTTCCATCATCCGAAGAACACCGCGCACCTGCCCTTCGACACGGCGGAGTCTATTTTTAATATTAGCATCATACTCCATGAGTTAAGCGGCCTCCAATGTATTTAAAATGTACATTGTCATTATACATGAAATAATTGGTAATTTCCTACACCCTCTAATAAATTTTCAATCAGCCCGCTCGCCACTCAATCGTATTGGGAGCTGCAGGAACTTCCCATCTTTGATTGAGCGGCACTTCTCCAAGTGAGTCATTGTTCTCAGAGATAAACTTTATGGACTCATATCCAAAATCAGCTGCTGCCAGTCCCACCGCATCAATCATCGCCTGCTGAACCTCCACAGACGTGTCTTCGAGAGAGCCAGCCAGGCTGATGGTTACTGATTCACCTTCACCTTCTACATCCCCTACAGTAAGAGACCCGGGGATCGGGGCTCTCACTTCAGAAATTTCAGGTCCTTCGTTCATTTTCACCAGCGTTTCCTCTAAAGAAAGCAGAGTTCCGTTTTCATTCGTAGTAGAAATCCCCGCTCCTTCACCAGTCACTAAATAAGAGGCGTCATCTACATCATATAAATAATAGCCGCGATTCTCTTCAATATCCTGAACATCTATTTCTTCTTCATTTCCGCTGCTTTCATCAGGTGTATTTGATACTTCTATACCTGCTTCTCCTAAATAACGGGCAAGCTCTTCAATGCCCTGCTCGATCCGGCCGGCTTCCACAGCCGTGATTTCGGAGGATACTGCTGCTTCGATACTGCCATTCTCTGCATTCTCCCAGGAGACCTTTTCGGTCATAGCAGGACCGAGCCCAAATTCATTTCCGTCCACTTCTTCAGTAATAAAATTCAAAAGCTCTTTCAGCCCCGTTTCTGCCACAAATGTTAAAGGGACAATGACCGATCCCTGTACACTTTCAAAAGGGATCGTCACAGCGTTCACACTGCCGCTTCCTTTTTCTTTCGTAAGCGCAGATACATACCCATCCGGCATTTCTCCGCTCTCTTCCGTATCTTGCTGAATTGTCGGCGGGCTTTCTTCTTCAGTACCGCTTTCTGCAGGCTCAGATTCTTCAGGCACTGCACTGTCTGTATCGTTTTCAGCTGTGTTTTCCGTTTCCTGCTGTTCGGCTGACTCTGAATCTCCGGCTTCATTCTCATCTTCAGCATTCTCTTCCTGAGAAGGGGAAGCCGTCTGATTCGAAGTCCACCATATTCCTGGAACGATAAGTATCGCTAGTAGGAGAACTGCCGCCGAGGTAAAAACAGGAGCCGGCCAGCGCCGGTGTGTGCGGTGTCTTTTCTTTGAGTCCAGCCGATCCTGAATATTATGGAAAATTTCATCTTTGGATCGTTTATCCTGCACCCGGGGCATTTGCTTTAATGAATGTTCAATCCGTTCCATGGAACGATTATGCTTCTTCACTCTCCTGCCCTCCTTTCTTCTAAATTTTCCCTGTTTTCCATCAAGTCCTGTATTTTTTTCACGGCCCGGTGCTGTGTCGTTTTCACCTTACTCTCTGACCATCCGAGCACTTCAGCTGCTTCTTTGATCGAAAGCGATTCCACATAACGCAGCATAAGCACCTGCCGCTGATCCGGGGAGCACGCTTTCATGCATTCATAAATTTCACGCACATCGTCTTTCGCAGTGAGAATCTCATCTGGAAGAGGCGCCGGGTCCCGCATTTCCTCTTTTGATAAAGGACCGAGTACTCCCAGCCATTTCCGCTTCTTTCTGTTTTGCTTGCGGATCCAGTCTATGCCGACATGTCTGGCGATAGAATAAAGCCAGGTTTTTTCACTGCTTTTGCCTTCAAACGTTTCAAAGGAATGCAGCACTTTAATGTAAACTTCCTGGACCAGCTCCTCGGCTGTTTCACGATCTCGGACCATATAAAATAAATATTGGAAAAGGGAGTGATGATATTGTTCATATAGCCTTTCAAACTCATCATGCATGATGAACACTTCCTTAATGTAGACGTTCCCTGTCTTTTTTAGTTACACCGTTGATTTTATTAATGGAAGGCGGAAAAGAAATTACGCTTCCATCCATTTTCTGTTTATGTATATTCAACATTTAATTTTTCTGCTGATACTTTCTAAGATATTAGCAAAATACTTCGCATTATTATAGCATTTCCACGGTTTTTTCCGAAAAACCCCCCACCGCTTTCACACTCTGATTTAACATTAGTAAAGTCCTGTTTATGTTCATTTGAGGGATTTGAACCTTTCTTTATTTTGAAACATGGTATAATTATGTAACAACATTGTATTAATTGTAAACTAAATTTAATATTTGACCTGGGGGGATTCCATGAAAAAATTCTCATTTTTAGCAGTTGCCGCCACAGCCGTTATTACTCTCAGCGCCTGCGGCACCGAAAATAGCGAAAACGCGGAAAACAGTGAAAAAGCAACTGAAACAGCCTCCGTTGAAGCTAACGGAGAAGAAAATGAAGACAATGAAGAAAATGACAGTGCAAAGAATGAAGAACAGAAAGATAAAGATACGGCTTCCGAAACTGATGAAGCAGCAGAAGACGACGCTTCCGCTGAAGACAGCGCCTCTACAGAAGATACTGCCACAGAAAATGAAGAAGGAAATACGGAATCCGAAGACACTGCCAGCGAAGATGCTTCATCGGAAGATACTTTACCGGAGGATGATGAGGCAGAAGAAAGTGCTTCTGAAGAAACGGCCAACAGTGAAGAAGCAGCTTCCGAAGAATCTACTGAGACTGCTGAAACTACAGATACAGAAGCTAACAGCACCTCAGCTTCTGAAGAAGAAGAGGCTGTAACAGAAGAAGTAACTGTTTACTACCTCGACAGCGATTTGATGAATACAATTTCTGAAACCCGCAGCCTTGAAGCAGCGTCTGAAAATGATCTGCCGTTTGAAGCTGTGCAGGCATGGCTCGACGGCCCTGAAACAGAAGATGCCGTTAGTCCGCTTCCAGTAGAAACCGAAGTACAGTTTGTCGAATTTAAAGACAACACTGCCTTTGTTTCCTTTGAACCTTCTGTCCTCGAAGCCACTACAGTCGGAAGCACTCTCGAGCTCGCATTTGTAGAACAGCTGGCAGTGTTAATGGACCAGTTTGGATATGGTCAGACTCAGATTCTTATTGACGGCGAAGTTGTCACGGACTTTTACGGGCACCGGGAAATCAACCAGCCTATCGAAGCGACGGATCCTTCGGAGCTTTATGGCAGTAACTAACACCAGGTATATAAAAAAAGCGCCCGCACACGCGGACGCTTTTTTTGCTTTCTATTAGTTGCCCAATTTCTCTGCCACTTTTGCAACGCGGGCGCCTAAACGGCCGCCCATTGTCAATTCACCCTCGCTTGGCATCCGGGTACCGTCCGGACCAGCAAGCGTAGAGGCACCGTATGGCGTTCCGCCGACAAAGTCACGTTCAGTCATTTCCGGATTTTCCCCGTATGGAAGACCAACAAAAATGAATCCAAAATGAAGCAGCGGTACGATCGACGTTATAATTGTTGTTTCCTGACCGCCGTGAGCTGTGTTTGTGCTCGTGAAGATTCCTGCTACCTTGCCTTCAAGCGAACCGTTTGCCCACAGGCCGCCAGCTGCGTCCATAAACTGCTTAACCTGAGCCGGCATATTGCCAAAGCGTGTTGGGATACCCCAAACAACGCCGTCAGCCCATACGAGATCGTCTGTTGTAGCTTCAGGAATATCTGCCTGTTTATTCTGCGCCTCTACATACGCTTCCTGCGTAGACATACCTTCCTTAGCCATCTGCGATTCGGGAATTCTTACGACACGTACTTCTGCACCTGTTTCTTCTGCGCCTTTCGCTACTGCCTTTGCCATTTCATGTATATGTCCATAAGAACTGTAAAACGGTACCAATACTTTACTCATTAAAAAACACTCCTATTACTTATATTTATAAAGTTACTTACTTTTCGAAAGTACATGAAAACATTTGTACTGTCAACTCACCCTTCAAGCTATACCCCAGCCCCTCCTCTACGAAACAATGATTTTGTGGTACTATGTTCATAAAGAGGTGAACTATTATGCAGAAGACTTCCATCTGCCCAAAATATGAATTTGCAGCGGAGCTGCTCGGCAAAAAATGGACGGGCCTATTAATCCTTGTGCTTCTTCAGGGACCACTCCGCTTCAAAGATATAAAAAGAGAGATTCCGGATATGAGCGACCGGCTGATTACCGAACGGCTAAAAGAGCTTGAAGAAAAAGGGATTGTCGAACGCAGCGTATTTCCGGAAAAGCCTGTGCGCGTCCAGTATCAGCTGACGAGTAAGGGTAAGGATCTCGAACCGGTCATTAATGCCATCCAGGACTGGGCTGAGGCCTGGGTTTAATAAAAAGCAGGTACTTTTCATGCAGGAAAAGCCTGCTTTTTTCGTGATTTAAACACAAAAAAGCGCCTGCCTTCAAGCAGCCGCTTTTCCCTGATTCTTTATTTTTCCAAAAACATCTGCGTCCAGTATTGACCGTATTCTCCGCCTTCTTCATAGCCGATCGCAATATGCGTGAAGTCCGGATTGAGGATGTTATCACGGTGACCCGGGGAATCCATCCAAGCATCAACAACGTCCTGCGGCGTATCCTGCCCGGCTGCAATGTTTTCACCGGCGCCCTCATAGCTTACGCCGAATTCCTGCATCATTTCAAAAGGACTGCCGTAGGTCGGACTTTCATGGGCAAAATAATCATTCTCAATCATGTCCTGGGACTTCGCATCTGCTACGCTTTGCAGGGAGCTGTCCGCTTCCACCGGTGCAAGTCCATTTTCTGCCCGAACTTCATTCGTCAGACGAACAACTTCCTGTTCAAATTCGGACTCGCTCTGGGAAGAAACTGCATCTGAAGTTTCAGCGGAACTGCTTTCTGAAGAAGAGTCACTTTCACTTCCCGGAATAGCAATACTCTGGCCTACATTAATCACATCAGGATTTTCAATGCTGCTGTTTTCTTCCATAAGTGCATCAACGCTTACACCGTGATCTTCAGCAATCGTATATAAAGTATCTCCTGACTCTACGGTGTATGTATCCTGCCCCAAAGCAGTTAAAGGGAAAATAAGTGTTGCTGACAGAGCACCGACAACTGCTGTTCTTTTAAATCTCATCTCATTCACCTCTTATAAAAGATAGATAACTAAATATATAAATGATAACGTTATATTAAAATTTTACCATTAATTTCTTGAAAATAAACATTTCAAAGGAATTTTACAAATTTTTGCGGCTATTGTACTATATTTTACATTAATTAAATCTAAAACCTTCCTTATCAAAATAATTACTATGGTACTCTACCCTCCTTGTTGTTGCCGAAAACTAAGATTATCTATTAAGATAGGAAGAGTGCTTACGAACGCGGGCAGATTATCAGCAAATTTAAACGAAGGATGGATATAACGAATGGCTACATGGAAAAACGAAATCGAATCCCGAAAGACGTTTGCCATTATTTCGCACCCGGACGCCGGGAAAACGACCTTAACGGAAAAGCTTCTGTACTTTGGGGGCGCTATCCGTGAAGCCGGAAGCGTTAAAGGCAAGAAAAACCAGCGTCATGCTACAAGTGACTGGATGGAAATTGAGAAGCAGCGCGGGATCTCTGTCACAAGTTCTGTAATGGAGTTTAATTATCAAGGGCACCGCATCAATATTCTCGACACTCCCGGCCACGAAGACTTCAGTGAAGATACGTACCGTACGCTGACCGCGGCCGATTCGGCAACCATGCTTATTGACGCAGCCAAAGGGGTCGAGGCACAAACCAAAAAGCTCTTCAAAGTCTGCAGCATGAGAGGCATTCCTATCTTCACATTTATTAATAAGCTGGACCGCCAGGGGCGGGACCCGTTCGAGCTGATGGAAGAAATGGAAGACATTTTAGGTATCCGTTCATACCCGGTCAACTGGCCGATTGGTATGGGCCAGGACTTTCACGGCATCTACGACCGCCATGCCAAAAAAGTAGAATGGTTTAACCCGGATTCCCCGTCCCAGACGGAAGTCGTTTACGTAAACGGCACCGACGATCCTAAGCTGAAGGAACGTATCGATCCACAGCTCCTCGCTGCCTTTCAGGAGGAAATTGAACTTCTCGATGTAGCCGGGGATGCGTATGATGAAGAACGCATCAAAAGCGGCGAGCTCACTCCCGTCTTTTTCGGGAGCGCAGTTTCGAACTTTGGGGTGCAGAATTTCCTGGAATATTTCATGGAATGGGCGCCGGCTCCTGTCGGAAGGGAAAGCGATCAGGGATTTGTTTCCCCGCTCAGTGACAATTTCTCCGGGTTTATTTTCAAGATTCAGGCGAACATGAATCCAAAACACCGAGACCGGATCGCCTTTATGAGAATTACTTCAGGCAAATATTCTCCAGGTATGCAGGTCAATCATGTCCGTATCGGCAAAAACATGAAGCTTCACCAGCCAACGCAGTTTCTTGCCAAGGACCGCAGTATTGTCCAGGAGGCATACGCCGGCGATATTATCGGCCTGTACGATCCGGGGACCTTCCGAATCGGCGACACGCTTGCAGAATCAGGCACATTTTCTTTTGAAGAAATGCCACACTTTTCTCCTGAACACTTTGCTGCCATTTCTGTTAAAGATGCAATGAAGCACAAATCATTTGAAAAAGGACTGCAGCAGTTAACAGAAGAAGGTGCCATCCAGCTGTTTAAAACGTATCAGCGGGTGCCGGAGCAGCAGATTGTCGGCGTTGTCGGCGTGCTTCAGTTTGAAGTACTCGAGCACCGGCTGAATAATGAATATAACGCCCATATTAAAATGGAAAATCTTCCATTGTCAGTCGCCAGGTGGGTCGACGGACCAACGGAGGCAATGAACACCTTTGCCAGAAAACAAAAGAACTTGGCTCTCGACCGGAATGGCCGGCTAGTTGCCCTATTTGAAAATGAGTTCCAGTTAAACATGGCCAAAGACAAATATCCCGATATTTCCTTCCACGAAAACTCTTATTTCGTTTCCAGCCAAACGACGTAAAAAGATAGCAAAAACGGACCGCCTTTCCATCAAGAGGCAGTCCGTTTTTTTACGTTATACAAAGGATTTTTATTTCATGCCTTCACCCGGATTTTTACGCTTTTCTTGATGGCCAGCTCCAGAAGCCAGTGGCGGCAGGTCTCTTCAGCTCTTTTTTCCAAGTGAAAGCACCACTTGGCAAAAGAGCTTCCAGATCCCGCGCCACTACCCGGCTTCTTACGCTTTTCTTGATGGCTGTAGTTCTTTGATGAATTTTTTGTCGATCCGGTGCTTGATTTTAAACGGTGCTTTGCCTACACGGGTTTTGTCACCGTAAATCATCAGCCCCTGCTTACTTCCAAGATTTAAAATTGCCATATAATTTTTTTGTGGCGAATACTTGGTCAGCTTTTTGCCTTTCAGGGAACGCTTGATGTTTTCAAGAAGCACAGGAGCTTCTTTGACAGCTGAGATTCCGTTTTTCGGAATGTCTTCATGTCCCGCGATGGTAACGCAGTCGCCCACTCCGAATATTTGCGGATACGCTACTGACTGAAGGTGTTCGTTTACAAGCAGATACCCTTCGCTATCGACCGGCAGTCGGGAGGCTTCAAACCAGGCTGGTGCTTTCGGGCCGGTCATCCACAGTAGATCTTCATACGGAAAGGAGAGCGAATCCGTTTCCACCGTTCGATCTGTCACCCGGTGCACTTGTTCATTTTCAAAGTATTCAATCCCTCTTTTATCAAGAAGATCGTACACCTTCTGACGCGTTTCCTCTGTGTCTTCCGGAAGAAGCTTACTCCCGGAAATAATTTTCACCGGAGATAGGAACTTGTTTTTACTTCTCCATGCCTGCGCGGTAAATGCCATCTCGATTCCAGCATAACCACCACCGACAACAACCGGATGATGACTTGTGCGGACACTCTCTATTGCTTCAGAGAAGTTTTCATTGGCTTTTAAAATTTCCGCATGCTTTTGAACATGTGGAATTTCAAGACCTTTCGGCTGGGCGCCAATATCTACGGATAAATAGTCAAAATGCATAACTTTACCTGCATTGGTGAGAACAATATTCTGCTCTGGATCAATGGAAGTAACCTTGGCTGAAACAAACGTGCCGCCGTTTTCATTACAGAACGACCGAAGCGGAACACGAATATCTTCGATGGCGTAGCGTCCTTCCATATAGCCTGAATACATACCTGAATAATACTGGTACTGTCCCGGGGAAATAAGAATCCACTCTACGTTTTTTTTCTTTTTCTTCCATTCTTTTATTACGGAAAGATTGGTGTGGCCTGCTCCGACGAATATTACTCGTTTAGTCACTATATTTCCTCCTCTGTCTCTTCAATTACCGAAACCATGCTACATACTTTTTAAGTACCTTGTTGATGGGGCTGTTAAACAAAGCCTCCCGCCAGTATTCATCCGCTGCTTTTTTCACGATGTCCCCGTGAGCCGGATACGGATACACGACACTTGAAAATGACCGCAGCTTCTTCTTCCACGTTTTTGCTGCAGTGACCTGCTGCATCCAGTCAGCCGCATGGCGTCCGACAGCATGAGCCCCAATAATGTTTCCTTTTTGGTCGGTAATAATTTTTACTAAAGGAACCGGGTCCCCTTCAGCCAGAAAACGGTCCACCTGTTTACCTTCGATGCGGTAAATACGGGCATCTACGCCTTCAAGCTGTTTCGCTTCTTCCTCAGTGACGCCCAGATGAAAAATTTCCGGCTCAGTATAATACGCCCAGGGAAGCGCATTATAATTAATTTTCCGGCGCAGCCCGAAAACAGCGTTGGAAACCACAGTCTGCCCTTCCATACCGGCCGCATGTGTAAACATATATCCTCCGCTTGCGTCACCAACAGCGTAGATATGCGGCACAGACGTCTGCATTGTATTCGAGACGTCGATGCTCCTATCTTTCTTTACCCTCACACCTGCTTTTTCTAATCCTATGTTATTTGTGTTCGGCACACGTCCTGCCGCAAGCAAAAGCGCATCCGCTTCAATTTTCTGTTCGGCTGCTCCTTCTGTGACAGCATAAACGCGCCCATTTTCTTCTTCGAGTCTTACCACCCGGCTGTTGGGAATAAAATGGATTTCCTTTTCTAATTCTTTCTGCGCCCGTGCAGCAATTTCCTTTTCCTCTTTTGAGAAAATCCGATCCCCCGAATCTACCGCCGTCACAGAAGAGCCGATTCGTGCAAGCGTTTGGGCAAGCTCCATACCTACCGGGCCGCTTCCGACACACACCAGCTTTTCCGGCAGCTTCTCAGCCTCGAAAATTGTTTCATTCGTGTAGTAAGGCAGAAGCTCCAGATTTTCAATTGGAGGCACATTCGGACTCGAGCCGGTGGCAATGACGATTCTTTTTCCTCCAATGACACTTCCATCTTCAAGATATAAATGATGGGAATCCATAAATTCACCGCGCCGCATGTACACATCAATCCCGAGCGCTTCGAACTCGCTTATGTCATCAAGCTCCTGCACCTCAGCGACAGCGTCCCGCACTCTTTTTTTCACTTGTTCAAAATTGGCATTCCCATCCAGCTGAAGACCAAATTCTTCCGCTGCCCTTCTTGCGTTCTGGATTTCCCGTCCGACAGTCACAAATGCTTTCGAAGGTATGCAGCCGGCATGCAGGCATTCGCCTCCAAGATTTTCCCGGTCATCGACCAGAGCGGTCTTCATGCCAAACTGCGCTGCTCCCGACGCGACGGTCAGTCCGCCGGACCCGCCCCCAAGTACTATTAAATCGTAATCAATCTGCGGCATTCTCATCCTGCTCCTTTAATAATCGTTTTGCTTCCAGTAGCCTCTGCAGGCCGGTAAATGTTTCGACAAATAAAAATAAAGCAGTGGAATACAATAAAAAAGCTGGAAAAAGCATCATTAGGGAAAACAAAATAAATCCTTCGGTCCGCTCAGCGAGCCCCGCCTGATAGTAAAACGATTTGACCCCGCTTCGTTCCGACATATTTCCCACTGTTAAAAACACGGTAATCGAAAACAATATGGAGACACTTAACAGAAGAAGCAGCCACATTAAATCCGGATACCGGAAGGCAAGTCCAAGCAGAACGCTCGCTTCCACAAGACGATCAAACGTAATATCAAGCACCGTCCCAAACGCAGAAGGCCTGGTTTTTCTCGCCATTGCCCCGTCTACGGTGTCTAAAAACCCTGATATCCAAAGACAGATAAAGGCTGCCCATGCAGCGTCAAAATAAATGAGCGGCCCTGTAAGCACGCCGATCCCAAATGCCAGAACCGTTACCTGGTTGGCGGTCCAACTCCGGTTCAGAAACCAATCGGCTGTTTTGTCTATAACCGGGTCTGCCCATTTCCGGGCGTGTGTATCAATCATTGCAGTTCCCCATTTATGTTATTTATATTATTTTCATACCCTTTTTTCCTTAAAATGACAACCACGATCAAAAGAGCGGCAAAAACGCTGACAGCGCTCAATATATATCTCCATTCCCCGGTTAACAGCCCCGACCCCAAAAAGCTGTAGCCGACTGCCCCCGGCAGCAGTCCAATAACAGTCGCTGCTGTATAGGAGGACAGGCGCACCCGGGACAGCCCGCATACGTAGCTGACAAGGTCAAAATTCAGGACGGGCAGAAGCCTCATCAAAAGCGTGCCCCGAAAGCCTTCCGCTTCGAGCTTCCTCCGCCACACTTCCATCCGCCCTTTAATTTTTGGCCGAAACAATTCTTTCCCGAGAAGGCGTCCGAGTCCGTAGGCTAGCAGGGCCCCGGTGGTCCCGCCAATCATAATGTATATCACGCCTGCAGCCGGACCGAAGGCGAGACCGCCGGCAAGCGACATGATCGAAGCTGGAAATAAAATAAGCGGCCGGAGCATACAGGCTGCTATGTAAATAACTGGAGCCCATACGCCGAGTAATAAAATTTCATCCCGTACTGCCTGTGGCGAGAACCGGAATACTTCGGCGTTCAGCCAGGCAATGGTCACGACAGCTGTCAAAAAAACCACATATTTTATAATGCTTTTAATACTCATACGCTGCCCCCTTTTTAAATCCAGGTTATAAATGTTTTTCCCTGAAACGGTTCATTCACAGCAAGGGTAACGGACTGGGCTCCCCCAACTCCATAAAATGTCTGAATCCACAGGCCGTACTGTTTTTTTACAGGTCCTGCTTCAGCTGCGACATAACCCTTTCCTGCCTCCTTTGTGACCCGCAAAGCTTCGGCCGGGACAAAGCCTTTCTCCGGAAACCACCATCCATCTGCTAGCAGAGAAGCAGTCTCTTGTCGCTCCGGCGCACTCATCAGTTTGTCTCTATTACCTGTTTCTATAACTTCTCCGCCGGCCATCACACTGACACTCTCTCCCATATCGAATGCCTCCTCGCGGTCATGCGTAACAAACATTGAGGTGATGTTTTCCTGCTCCAGTATTCCCTTCACCCAGTGGCGCATTGTTTTACGTAAAGAGGCGTCCAGACTCGAAAACGGCTCATCAAGCAGTAATACTTTCGGTGTTGCAGCTATCGCCCGTGCAAGAGCTGCACGCTGCTGCTGGCCTCCGGAGCATTGATACGGATACAGTGCCCCGAGCTCCCCTATCTCCATTTTTTCGAGCAGCTGCCTGCCGGCTTTCGTGCGTTCTTTTCTAGGTATTCGTTTCATCTTCAAACCGTACGTAACGTTTTGCAGAATCGTTAAATGCGGAAAAAGCAGCGGCTGCTGAAACATTAACACGACAGGACGCTTCTCCGCGGGACTTTCGTTTACACTTGCCCCGTCAATCATCACCGTACCGCCTGAAAACGTATCAATACCCGCAATACAGCGTAAAAGCGTTGATTTTCCCGTGCCGGATTTGCCGACCAGGCTTCTATTTTCCCCCTCTTTAAGCTCGAGGTTTATGTTCCGGAGCACCTGATTGTCCTGATAGACCTTGCTTCCGTTCTGCACTGACACATATGACATATTTCCCTACCCCTACCACGATTTTAAAATTTTCGTACTTATTCTGAGTACTCCGTCAGCAGCAAGCGCAGCCGCCGCTGGAAGGGCGGCTGTCATTAATGAAAAGGCACTGACTGCTGACGGCGGCGCACTGTTTGTATACGGATAATACAATACCGCCATGGTCGTAACCGTTCCTCCTCCTATAATAACAGTCAGGGCAAATTGGCTGACAGAAATTACGACGACGAAAAAGACAGCTGTACGCACAGAAGCAGTCATCTGGGGCAGCTCAATCAGCAAAAACCTGGCGGCTGCCCCGCCACCGAGGCTTCGCGATTGTTCATACTGACTTCTTCCTATCCGCTCGTAGCCGGCACGAATGATGCGAATCGTGTATGGAAGTGTCGGAAGCAGATGAAAAAAAGCGACCCCGTACCATGTATTTGCGGTACCACTTTGCAGAGCAAAAATGTGCAGACCGACAGCAAGGGCGGTAATCGGAAGAAGCACGGGGACTAAAAGCATGGCATCTATCAGTTCTTTCCCCCTGAACTCCCGGACAACAAGCGCTTTGGCTGCCGGAATGCCGATCACAAGGTTCAGAGCCGCCACGCAGAGGGCAATAAGAATCGTCTGTCCCCAGGCCTCGGCAAGCAGCGGGTCGCCAAATGGTACTCCCCAGCCGTCGAGCGTCCAGGCCGTCGGCCAAACCTCCCCAAACGGCCATTCCGAAGCGAAGCTCTGCACCATGAGCGCAAGCAAAGGGACTGCAAAGCAAAGTGCAAAAACGGCTGCTGCTGCTTTTCTTTTCATGCTACTCCCCCCTCCATATCCGTATACGCAGCCGGCGGGTATACCACATCAGAAGTGCGCTGAGAGTAATGAATATCACGCCGATCCAGGCCGATACCGCGTAGGCATAGGGGCGCTCCTCCCAGTTTCCGCCGCTGTACCATTCAAAAATAGTAACACCAATCATTTCCGGGCGGGTTGCCCCTACCAGCCCCGGCACTTCAAAGGCACCGAAAACAAACGCAAACAGAATTACTCCTGTTTCCAGGGTTACTGCTTTTAAATAAGGCCATTCCGCGTCTTTAAATTGACGGAACGGCCCACCGCCAAGCGTCGCCACTGCATGTTTTACCGAATTGTTCATCTCAAGGTATACCGGTGCTGTCATCAGCACCACGAAAGGCACCTCTTTCCATACGTAGGATAAAATAATACCGATGCCGCCAGTATCATTTGTCAGGATAGGGAACTCTGTTCTATTGTCGATCCAGCCCATCTGCTGCGTCAGAGAGGCTGCCCATCCGCTTTGCGAAAAAAACCAGATGACAAGATAAGCCCCCACAAAATGGGGGACAGCCATCGGGACCCAGAACAGCGAACCAGCTCCGGCACTCCGCTTTTTACCAAACAATAATTTAGATGCGATCACTCCGATCCCTAAAGAAAGCACGGTGGAAACGGCCGTCACTCCGAAACTGAAGCTGAGGCTTTCCCAAAAAGCAGGCAGCGAAGCTATCTCATTAAGGATGACTAACGGACGTCCTTCTGCGCCCAGCCGCGTCCACAGTACTGCGACCGCGTAAAATGAAAGCCCTGCCGTAACGAGAAGAGCCGGCAAAAGCATAACTATCATGCTTTTACCTTTGAACAATTTCATTTTCCCACCGGTCTTCGGTCCACTCTACATAGCCCGCATCCATTTCCGGCTGATAGGCGTTGTTCAGCACTTCCGTATCCAGCACGGAATCCCCGCGGTCCTGTTCAATAAACTTCTGGCGCATCTCCCCGGAGAGCGTATCCAGATCAAGAACGGTGCTGTCCCCCCACATTGACGGCGCCTGTTTCTGCAGCTGGGCTTCCGGAGACACCAGGTAATTAATCGCAGCCATCGCTCCCGGTACATTAGTGCTGTTAAAAGGTATAGACAGATAATGGGTGTTCCCTATCGAATTGTTATCAAATACAAACGTGTCTGTTGTTTCCGGAAACGTGCCGTCCTGGATCAGGCTTTCCGCCCGAGCTTCATTGTAGCCCATGGTCATAGACACTTCGCCGTCCCGGTACAGCCGGTCCAGCTGGCTGAGCGACGATGGATATGTCTCTCCGTTTCTCCATAAATCCGGCTCCATTTCCCGCAGGGTCTCCCACATACTGCCGCTTTGCTCATCGATCCATTCTTCATCATAGCCCTGTTCAATAACCTGTTCGGCTTCGACATTGTTATAAATAAAATGACGCAGAAACGCGTTACCAGTAAAATCGGTCGCTTCCGGATACGTAAACTCCCCCGGATTCTCCTTCACCCATGCAGCCAGCTCTTCAATACTGTCCGGAGGCGTCTCAACCTTTTCCGTATCATACATAAAGGTAAACTGTACCGACCCCCACGGCACTTCCATCCCTTCAACCGGCGTACCGAAATCATACGCGTTTGTATCGGCTTCCATATCAATATGATTTTCAACGTTAGGGAGAGCGTCTGCAAAGGAACCGTATAAAAGCTCGTTTTCCTTTGCGTTGCGGAAATTCTCCCCGTTCAGCCAGACGATATCCATCGTCCCTTCTTCTGTGCCCGCTTCTTTTTCAGAATAAAGATTTTGCAGCGCATCTTCGGTTTCAATTGGATTCCGGTTCAGCGTAATGTCATACTGCTCCTCCAGACGCGGGGCCACCCATTCATCTATGTATTCGTTGGTTCCCTGGTCCCCGCCCCACATATGTAATTCCACGGTCGTTCCAGCGGCTTCTTCCTCAATATCCTCCCAATCCTCTTCCTCCCAGGACGTCCCGCCTTCCTCTGAATCTCCGGAGCATCCTGCAGCGATAAGCATCGTTCCCGTGGCTGCGATTATTTTCCAATTCATCTGCTTCAATTTCTCCCTTCATTTGTGCTTATTCCATGCTTTTTCTTTTCCCTTTTATCAGTATCTCATACATACCATGTTTATCGCCTGCACACAAAAAGACTGCCCTCTGCAGGACAGCCTTTTTAAAAATAAATACTACGCTTCTTCGCGGCGACGTTTCGTTACAGCAATCCCTGCAAGAATGAGCGCCATGCTGCCGGCAGCAATTCCCCATGGGCTCACATTCTGCTCTGAGCCGCCAAGGCCGGTCTGAGGCATTTCTTCCGGCATTGCTTCGTCAGAAGAGCTTTCTTCAAAATTCTCCGGATACTGAGCTACAATGGCGCCGGAAAGACCTTCACTCACGCCGAACATATGGCCGTAAGCTTCGCGTGTATCTTCATAGGCACTGTCGTACTCTCCCATTGTATAGCTGTCAAAAGCTCCGATCAGCTGATCCACGTGCATGCCGAGACCTTCAGAAAGTCCTTCTGCTTCCAGTTCACCTTCGGTAGCCCCTGCCAGGAATTCAGAGAACTCTGTCTGATAGTTTCCGAGGTTGTCGAGTGCTTCCTGCTTTGCTTCCTCGTCTTCTGCACCTGTCGCTTCCACATAATCAACAAAGTAGCCGATGTGCTCGCTCCACATTTCTTCAAACTGTTCTCCTGCTTCTTCCCCGTACACGGAAGCAATTGTATCAGAGAGCTCCTGTGTATTCTGATTCAGAATTCCTGCCGCTGCCCCAAAATCCTCTGCTCCGGCTCCACCCTTCTGCATCGTCGTTACAGCGAGCGCTGCGTGTTCTGAAAGCAGGAAGTTCAGGTCCGAACGAAGATCAACCGCCGGGGTGTCCGGGGTGGTGTTGTCATACTCTTCCGGGAACTGGGCGGCAATAGCACCTGATAAGCCTTCGCTGACTCCGTACATGTGCTCAATGGCATCGCTTGACATGCTGTAGGCCTGGTCGTAATCGCCTGCAACGTAGCTATCAAAAGCGCCGATCAGCTGATCCACGTGCATGCCGAGACCTTCTGCAGCTGCATCGGCTTCAAGTCCGCCTTCAGTAGCACTGTCAAGAAACTCTGAAAACTCTGTCTGATAGTTTCCGAGGTTGTCGAGCGCTTCCTGCTTTGCTTCCTCGTCTTCTGCACCTGTCGCTTCCACGTAATCAACAAAGTAGCCGATGTGTTCGCTCCACATTTCTTCAAACTGTGCACCTGCTTCTTCTCCGTAAACGGATGTGATAGTGCTTGTGAGATCCTGTGTATTTGCTTCTAATGCCGCGGCGGATTCTTCAAAATCATCTGCTCCGTCCGCTCCCTTCTGCATCGTCGTTACTGCCAGATAGGCGTGCTCTGAAAGATAGTGGTCCAGCTGGGCCCGGAGGTCCCCGGCCGGCGTGGCTACAGAAGCCATCATTTCCTCTGACATTTCCATATCGTCGTGGCTGTCATGACTGTCGGCTGAAGCGACTCCCGGTGCTGCCGGGATAATAACGGCGGCAGATAACGGCAGGGCTATGACGGTACGTTTCCAGTTGATGTACATGAATGAATCCCCCTTATATTTGGTTTCAGTCAGCTAACGAAACAAATATACAGTTGGATCATATTTTGTGAATTTTTTGTTAATTTTCATTTGATATAATTTCCCATGCCCCCACGGTATGAAAACAATTTCATATAAAAAAAGACCGGAAATTTTTTCCGGTCCTTTCGCAGCTTTAGGAAAACGGAGCTTCGAGCACTACTTCACCTTCAGGTGCTTCATTATCCGGCTCTGGTTCTCTCGTAATCGCTACGGCGTTCCAATCTTCGTTCACTGCATCCGATGGGAAGACAAGCGAACCGCTTCCGTCTTCATTGGTTGTAAATGAGCCGGCCGGAACCATCTGGTTACCGTCACCAACCATCCATACCTGATAGACTTCACTATTATTAAGATTTTCGAGTCCTTCTACGTGTACAGCCATTTCTCCCTGCTGCTCTGTATTAAGAAGCGTGACCGTTCCGCTTCCCTGGGAGTTTTCTGTAGCGGCAAACTCCTGGGACGCAATCACTTCGCCCGTTTCCTGCGAAGAATCTTCAAGCTCGGAAAGAGCCGTTTGCATTTCTCCAAGGTCTCCGGCGAGTTCTTCGCGTTCTTCAGCTGCCTGCTGCCACTGCGTGCCAAGGTAAACGTTCGTGCCTATGGAAGCAAGCAGTACAGCGGCCAGTGCGCCTGCTACAGCGCTCCATTTTCTTTTTGGTTTTGCCGCCGTGATTTTCTCTTCCGGCTCTCTTCCGACGACATGCTCCATAACCCGGTTTTTCATACCGGCCGGCGGGTCCTGCGGTTCGATATGCTGGGGAAGCTCTCCCATAATCGCCTGCATTTCCTCAAGCTCCTGTCTCGTCTCCTCGTCCGTTTCGAGCCAGGCTTCAAACTCCCGCTCTTCTTCTGTGGTCAAAAGACCATTTATATAATCAAACAACCAGTCTTGTTTATTACTCGCCATAATCAACCCTCCGTTCCCTGGAGAGGTGTTCTTTTAATTTCTTTAGGGCTAGCCTTATGCGGCCCTTAACAGTACCGAGCGGTATATCGCAGGACTCTGCAATCTTACGCTGGGAAAGCCCCTGAAAATAAAACAGGCGGACAATTTTTTGTTGTTCCTCTGAAAGAAGCGCGATTGCCTGTTCGAGCTCTTCGTTGCTTTCCTTCAGCTCCACCTGCTCTTCCACCCCTGTCGTTTCCTCTTTTGAATCCCTCGGATCCCATTCCACTTCCGGCTTTCTTCTCCGGATGGCATCAATCGAGGCGTTGCGTGTAATCGTAAGCAGCCAGGAAGAAAGCGACCCTTTATCTTTCTGGTAGACGGCGCTTCCCTTCCCCTGCCATATTTTCATAAAAACATCCTGCATGATCTCTTCGGCTATTTGCTGATCCCTGGTCATTCGGTAGGCGAATGAATAAAGCAGCCGTTCGTAACGATCATACAGAAGTTCGAGCGCTTCTCTGTCGCGCTCGCGTATGCGCTCATACAAATCGTTATCCGATAACTTCGACATAGGTCTTCTCCTTTTTTCAAAATGCGTGGGAAAAGAGGTATGTACTCAGCTTACGCAACGTACCCCGGTATTGGATCTCTTTTCCTCGAAAAAATTTGTGTAATTCTATGGTGTATACATCTCCTTTATCTATCGTAAGCGTTTAAATCAATTCTGCCAATAAAAAAATCCCGCCCGAAAGGCGGGAATTACACCATGTAGGTAAATACATAATGAAGGAAAAAGAGAAACGAAATAGCGTACATGACCGGCGAAACGGCCCGCGGACTTCCAAGTGCCATCTTCAAAAGCGGATAGGCTATAAAGCCAAAGGCAATGCCGTCGGCAATGGAGTACGTGAGCGGAATGATTCCGATGACCAGATAGGCCGGGAACCATTCGGAGGCATCATCAAAGGAGATATGGCGGATTTCCTGCACCATCATCCCTCCAACAATAATTAAAACAGGAGCAATCGCACTTTCAGGAATAAATCCTAAGAGCGGGGTGAACAGGAGAGCCACCAAAAACAGCAGGCCGGTTACGACCGCCGTCAGCCCTGTTTTTCCTCCTTCTGCCACTCCCGCAGCACTTTCTGCAGCTGGAATGGTCGGCGACGTGCCGAGAAAGCCGCTGCCAAACGCCGTGACTGCTGCTGCCTGATAGGAACGGCCAAATTTTTCTTTACGCTCCAGCAGGCCGTGTAAGAGCCCCATACTTTCAAACACGATAATCATAGTCAGAGAAAAGACTGCTGTCCAAAACGGAATAGACGACCATGCGGAGAAGTCAGCTGCAGTAAATACCGAGGCATAGGCGCCGGTAGTTTCCGCCGTTTCTCCTGCGCTGCCGCTGCTGATCCCAAACAGTCCTGCGGCAATAGAAATAACCGCAATGCCAATAAGAAAAGCACCCTTCACTTTACGGACGACAAGCATCAGCATGATTAAAAGACCAAAAAGCGTCAGCATCGCAGCTGGATCTGCCAGATTGCCAAGAGCCACAAAAGTTTCCGCATCTCCCTGCACGAGCCCGCCCTTCTGCAGGCCGATAAAGGTTAAAAATACCCCGATACCGACTGTAATGCCCTGCTTGAGCGACAGCGGCACCGCTTTTGCCAGCTTTCCTGCAATCGGTGTCAACGCCGTTATTAAAAACAACACGCCTGAAAGAAGGACAATCGCAAGTCCCTGCTGCCATGTCCAGCCCATTCCAATCACAAGCGTATACGCGAAAAAGGCGTTTACTCCCATGCCCGGAGTCAAAATGATCGGGGCATTACCCCACAGCCCGATGAGCAGACACCCGAAGGCTGTCACGAGTGCCGTAGCGAGAAGGGCAAATTCGTACGGCATTCCTGTATCAGATAAAATAGCCGGATTAACAATTAATATATAAGCAATGGTAAAGAAGGACGTTAAGCCTGCCGTCCATTCTTTTTTTACTGTCGTCTGATGGTCCTCCAGCTGAAACAATTTTTTTAGCATCATTCATTCTCCTTTATCTTCCCGTATATGATTTTTAACCATAAAAAAGTGCCCCCGCGTGAAGGATCACGCAGAGACACGTAGTCGGGAAAATCGGCTCCCGGTAGAAACATCGGACCCAGTTCGTCCGATTATACGAGTCATTTTTGTTTGTCAGTTTTTCTTCCAATTATGGAGTATAGCTTCTTCGGACCATTTCGTCAACTATTATTAACTTCCGTTTGTCAATTCATGTTATTCTGAATGTATAATTCGGACGCCACGGGCGTTACATAAGAGGTGACGGGAATGAATGTAGTAGCAATTGATATGGACGGCACTCTTCTCCATTCAAAAAAATATATATCTGAACAGAATGCCAAAGCATTAAAACGGATGCGGGTGGAAGGACATAAGCTCGTCATTGCAACCGGCAGGGGCATTGAAGACGTGGAGCATCTGCTCGAGGATGCCGGCCTTGAAGCTGATGGCATCGTTTCGCTGAACGGAGCAATCGTAAACCAGGGGCGATCCGTCGTGTATGAAAACGTAATGGAAAAGGACACAGCGCTCCGCGTTGTACAGTCGCTTGAAGACTTTGGCGTTTATTTTCATGTTTACACGAACAAAGGCATGTTTTATATGCCGAAGGGCTGGCAGTATTTTATGGAGGACGCCCATGTGTTCGCAAAAGAAGAGAACGATTATGAGGATCGTATGGCAGAATTCAAGCGCAAGGAGGAATACAATACGGGGCGCTTTCATATGCACCAGCTCCGCTCCCTCGAAGAGATTGAGGGCGAAGACGTGCATATTTACAAATTTTTGATGCTTTCCCCGCTCGAGGATAAGCTTGCTGCTGTCCGAAGCGCGTGGAAAATCCGCCAGGACGTTTCCATTACGTCCTCAGGCCGGGACAACCTGGAATTTATGCACCCAAATACCGAAAAAGGAGCCGGTCTCCATCACCTGCGCATTCAGGCAGGGTGGGAGGATGCAGTTACGTTTGCGATCGGTGACAACTTTAACGACGTATCCATGTTCCGCTACGCTGATACTGCTATCGCTATGGAAAATTCCGAACAGGATGTAAAACTGCTCGCCGATGAAGAGACGAGCCATAATGATGATCACGGAGTCGCTCAGGCTGTATATGACTACGTACTCTCTTCCACGAAACGAAAAGCAGAGCCGCGCTAAAAACATTCAATAAAAAAACCGTCTGCTGCGGCTTTTGCCACAGCAGGCGGTTTTATTTTACAACAAGCACCGGACATTGCACGCGCTTTACCACTTTGTGGCTCACGCTGCCAAGCACCATCGTCTGCAGCTGGTTAAGTCCCCGGCTCCCGATCACAAGGCAGTCATACGCTCCGCTATTTGCGAAAGATACGATGGTCGGCCCAGGCTCGCCGTGTTCAATATGAACCTCGTAAGAAATACCTGCTTCTTTCAGGTCGTTTTCGAGATCTTCAAGCTGCTCCCGGCGCTTCATCTGAATAATTTCTTTGTTTCCGTAATGCAGCACGTCCGATTTGGACTGATCCTTATCAATAATATAAATGACGTCCAAATGCCCGTCCGGCACATTTTTTAATAGCTTTACCGCATGCCCTGAAGCACGGCGGGCATGGTCGGACCCATCTGCTGCGAGTAACACTTTTTGGTACACAGACATTCCCCTCTCCATTAACAATTCTTTCTCCTGTACTTACTTCTTAATGTCCGGAAGACATTCCTTCAAGCTTGCGCATTAATTCCGAGCTTTCCTCGTTAATACTTGTAAAGTGTACTTTGGTGCCTTCCTGTTTAAACTTCAGTCTGACTTTTTCAATCGCTTCGACCGCCGAGTCATCCCAAAGGTGGGTTCGTGATAAATCAATTTCCACTCTATCGAATTTCTCTTTGTAATCAAAGCTCTTCACAAAGTCAGTTACCGAAGCGAAAAACAATGGCCCGTCCACATGGTACACCCGTGTGGTTTCATCCTTAACAGTTTTACTCACGTGAACCTTTGAAATTTTAGCCGCGAAGAAAATAGCACTCAAAATAACTCCGGCCACTACGCCGATCGCAAGGTTATGCGTATAAACGACTGTAACTACTACGAGAATCATAACTGTCGAGTCCGTTTTCGGCGCTTTGGCTATAGTCGGCAGGGAGCCCCAGTCAAATGTACTGATCGATACCATGATCATGACTCCTGCTAATGCCGCCATTGGAATCTGCACTACCAGACTTTGAAGGACAATTATCAGAAAAAGCAGTACAACCCCGGCGGTGAAGGCAGAAAGCCTGCCTGTACCACCGGATTTAACGTTAATGACAGACTGGCCAAGCATAGCACACGAAGCCATGCCGCCAAAGAAGCCAGTCACCACGTTGGCGATTCCCTGACCGCGGGACTCCGTATTTTTATCACTTTCCGTATCCGTCATATCATCGACAATTGTAGCGGTCAGCAATGACTCAAGCAAACCTACGACAGAAAGCGATAAGGCGTATGGAAGGATAATCAGAAGCGTTTCAAAGTTTAGCGGGATATCAGGAAATAAAAATACCGGCAAAGATGATGGAAGGGTCCCCATATCTCCAACTGTCTGAGCATTGATGCCTCCAAATACAGCAACTAAACTTACAATAATGATTGCTACTAATGTGGAAGGCACAGCTCCTGTAAGCTTCGGAAATAAATAGATAATAATAAGAGTAATCCCTGCCAATATAAACGGCCAGTAACCGTTACCCTGGAAGTACTCTAATTGGGAGGTGAAAATCATAATCGCCAGGGCGTTGACGAAGCCCACCATTACCGATCTGGGAATAAACTTCATCCAGCGGGCAAGGCCGCTGAAGCCTACGATTAATTGGATAATACCAGTCAAAATTGTTGCTGCGAGCAGATACTGCAGTCCATGCTCAGCCACCAGGGTGACCATCAATAATGCCATCGCCCCTGTAGCGGCTGAAATCATACCCGGTCGTCCTCCCACAATCGCAATCATTACCGCCATGCTGAAAGAAGCATAAAGCCCTACTTGAGGGTCTACACCTGCCACGATGGAAAATGCGATTGCTTCCGGAATCAGCGCAAGTGCTACTACAATTCCTGCCAGCACGTCACCCCTAATATTTCCGAGCCACTCCATTTTCAGTTTTGAAAAATCCAAACCTTTTTTCTCCTCTCTTTTTTTATACTCTTTATCCTTGGTGCATGCGGGCATTCCGGCCTGTTGCGCGCCTCACATGCTTTCTTTTTTCAGGCTTTCATCTGTATGAAAACCAACGTCACGAACCATCAAAGTGTAGCATATCACATCAATTTTTCAATAGATTACATGAAAGTTTTTAATGTAAACGCTCTCTCATACCGGGCTTTTTTCCCTGATTGAAAAACGGAAAACTCGGGAAAACCAAGTATCGAGATATCTATTAGGAGGAGTCAATATGTACGGTACTTTTGTTTTTGATGTAGACGGAACGCTTATTAATACAGAGGACGCCATTATTAAATCACTGAGGCGCGCTGTGGAGGAAACCACGGGAGAAGTTATTGAGAATGAAAATCTGCGTCCGCTTCTTGGCATGCCGGAGGCAGACGTCTTAAACCGGCTGGGTCTGCAGGATGACGAACGCCGCACGGTACAGGAAAAATGGAGCGCATACCTCGAGGACAACCGGTTTTTGATTGATATATTCCCCGGCATCCAGGAGCTGCTCGAAGGACTTAACATTCAGGGCTACCAGGTCGGAATCGTTACCTCCAAAACACGCGAGGCATTTGACCATGAAATGAAACCCTTTGGCCTGCAGCAGTTTGCTTCTTACATTATCAGTGCCGACGACACTACCCATCATAAGCCTTCTCCAGAACCGCTCCGGGCATTCATGGAAAAAAGCGGAGCAGAGGCCTCCAACACCATTTATATTGGGGACACGCAGCATGACAGTGAAAGTGCCGAAAAAGCAGGCACTGCTTTCGGTTTAGCCGGCTGGGGTGCAGTCCACCCGGAAAATACGTCACCGACGCTGCGTTTCGAACGTCCCGAAGAAATTTTGGAATATGTCACAAACGCACCGTCATCCTGATAAATATAGAAAGGGCTGCCCGGATGACCGGACAGCCCCATTTTTATGCCTTTCTTTCCCATTCACTGTAAAACTCCTCCAGATAACTGACCATAAACCGCTGGCGTTTTGTAGCGATCGATAGGCCCGTATCTGTATTCATCATTCCTTTCAGCCTCAGCAGTTTATCGAAAAAGTGCTGAATCGCGCTGTTCCGTTCGTTCCGGTACTCCGGACGCGGATCATGAAGCGGCTGATGGATGTGTCCAGTATATGCAAATGTACGGGCAATCCCGATCGCACCGAGGGCATCCAGGCGGTCCGCATCCTGCACTACTTTTCCTTCCAGAGTCTCCGGTGCCCGTTCTTTATGGTGCCGGAAGGAAATCGAAGAAATAATCTGCATAATATGATGCTTCAATTCTTCATCGGCTTCATTTTGCTCAAGCCAGCGCATGATTTTTTCTTCTCCGTCTTCCCCCTCTTCGAGAAGCTTTTCATCCCCTATGTCATGAAGCCAGGCTGCGAGAATACATACATCAGGGTCGGCCCCTTCTTTTTCAGCGATGTCCCCTGCAAGCGCCGCCACCCGCTCAGTGTGCCAATAGTCATGTGCGGGATCTGTATGGGCAAAGAACGCCCATGCCTCCTGCTTCGCTTCATGAATCAGCTGCCTGATATCCATAAGAACCTCTCCTTCCGACTATCTCTTTCTTTATATTATACCTTTTGCAATCGTTATTGTATGTACTTTTATTCCCTTATTTCAGGAGTAATATGCTAAAATACGGGCATGGAAAACGTACGGAAGATAGTATTTCCAGCGTTGCAAGGAGGATGAGGATTGGCTTTATTTGTTCCGGACGCTATACGCCAGATGACCGATGAAACTACATATTTAGAAGGCAAACGCCTGTATGATTTATATAAAATCGCCCATATGACAGAAGAAACCCTGATGCAGACCCGGCATGTGGAAGCAGTCGTAAAGGACACTCCTTTTCCGGAAGACGTTTTTATTGCCGTTGACGGGAGCCATACCATTCAGGAAATGTACTGTTCCTGCGACCGTTTTTATCATTCCTCGTCTGCTCCATGCCGCCATCTTGTTGCCCTGCTGCTCGAAGCTCCTGCCTTCACCAGCCCTCCGGCTTCGCCTGTTTCAGCTGCATCGGCCGGAAAAGATACAGTGAAAGATCAGTTCCTGGAATACTTTTCGCCCTTTCAGTCAAAGGTGGAGGACATAGGCACGCAGATACATGCTGATTTTTTACTATCTTTTCCTGTGGATAACCGGAGGCCCGACGTTTTATTTCCAGTCGTCCAGGTGAAGATTGGAGAAAACCAGCGATACGCTGTGAAAAACATTTATCAGTTTATTGAAGCAATGAAAAACGAGACCCCCTTCCGCCTGGCTCCTTCTTTAACATTTGATCCTGTCTCCCACTATTTTTCAGAGGAAGATCTTCATGTCCTTCAGCTGCTTGCTTCTGTGCTTCGGCATGAGGAATCGGGGTCTTCCTTTCAGGAGCAGTGGATAGCAAGAAGCGGAACGAAGAGGGAAATCGCGGTGCCGCCTTATGCAGTCGAAAAGCTTTTCAGCCTGCTCGACCTCTGCCCGAATGCCTATATCACAGATACATACGGTGAAAGGCCCTGGAACGTGAAAGACAATTGGCCGTATTCTTTTTTTCTCAGTTATGAAAAGGAATCGGATACGCTGATTTTCTCCACCCCACAACAGGAAACGCCGTCTTTTATCAGCGAGAGCATATATTGTTTGTGGAACGGACAGCTGTACTGCCCGGAAAAGGAACTGGCGCGAACCGCAGCTGCCGCCCAGCGAATGCTCATACAGGCAGAAGGGCAGCGCCTCGTTTTTTCCCGACAGGAGTTTCTCGATACCTTTTTACACTGGGGCGCTCCGTTAATGAATCACCACTGCCTGGAAATGAATGAGAAGCTGGAGGAAAATCTTCACATAGAGCCGCTGCAGACAGCCCTTTACCTTTCAAAAGGTACCGGAGGTAAAATTACCGGAGAGTTAATTTACCGTTACGGATTTAAAGAGTACAGTGCCTTCCGGCCGGACCCTGTGCCGTCTGTCGAAGATTCTTATCTTATGCCCCGGGACCGGCAGCAGGAACACCTGCAGCTCCAACGGCTGCAAAAGAAAGGATTCCTTCAGGAAAATGACCGTTTCGTCCTTTCTTCCCCAAAAAATATTATTGGTTTTTTATCGAAGGAGCTGGCAGCGCTGCGGCCTTATATGGACATCTTCATGAGTGAAGAAGTTGAAAATATGCTTATTCCAGGGGACAGCCTGTCGTTACTTTCTGACATTCATGCCGATGAGGGATGGATGGAGCTGTCGCTTGCCTCGTCTGTAACAGACGCTTTAGAAACACCCGGGGTCTGGAAGGCAATCCAGGAAGGACAGGACTTCTATAAAACAGATGACGACCGGTACCTGCCTCTCGATGATGAGCTGCTGCAGCGCCTCGCCCGCGCCCTACAGCAAATGCCGAAGCCGGACCAGTCCAAAGAAGGCGGTGCAGTGCGTTATCCGGCCCATCAGGCGTTCAATCTGGATAAACACCTTTCCGGCACTCCCCGCTGGCAGACGACCCTTGAGGTCGATGACATGCTTGAAAACATCCGGCGGGCTGCTGAAAACCATAAATTACTTGCCGAGCCGGCCGGCGTAAAGCTGCGGACGTATCAGCGTGAAGGGATCCAGTGGATGAAGCAGCTGGCCGCCTACCGCTTTGGCGGCATTCTGGCAGACGACATGGGCCTTGGAAAAACGCTGCAGGCGCTGGGCTTTATTGCGACAGAATGCAAAGAGAACCCCGGAGGAGAACCATTTGTTATTATCGCTCCCTCCTCACTTTTATATAATTGGAAAAAAGAAACGGAACGCTTTTTTCCATCTTTAAACACCACAGTTGTTTCCGGAAGCAAAAAAGAACGGGAGCAGCTGATCCAGCAGCAGAGCGATATTTTCATCACCTCCTATCCTCTGATCCGCCGGGACGTTGAATGGTACGGAGAAACATTTTTCCGCGGCATTCTGCTCGATGAGGCCCAGGCGGTCAAAAATGCCGGATCTAAAACAGCAAAGGCCGTAAAGCAGCTCCGGAGTAAATACTGCTTTGCGCTGAGCGGTACCCCGGTGGAAAACAGGCTTGATGAGCTGAGATCGATATTCAGCGTCGTGATGCCCGGGCTCTTTCCAAACAAAAAGCTGTTTTCTTCCTGGAGTCCCGAAGAGGTGAGAGACAGAGCATCTCCTTTTATTATGCGCCGCACGAAAAAAGAAGTGCTCCAGGAGCTCCCTGAAAAGGTTGAAACGACCACTTACTGTGATCTGTTAACGAGTCAGGCGGACATATACAAAAAAACGCTGCAGAACGTGCAGCAGGAGGCAGGCGCTCTCCTTGAAGAAGGAGCGGACTCCAACCGGATGCACCTTCTTTCCCTTTTAACCCGCCTGCGCCAGATCTGCTGCCACCCTTCGCTTGTGGAGCCCGAATATCAAAGCTCATCCGGAAAGCTTGAAGAACTCGTGCGTATCCTTCATGAGGGCACGGCCAACGGCCAGCGGGTACTCGTTTTTTCCCAGTTCACTTCTATGCTGGCTCTTATTAAAAACCGTCTGGCAGAAGAAGGCATCGATTACTATTATCTTGATGGGAGCACTCCAGGAGAGGAACGGGTACGACTTGCTGAAACCTTCAACGAAGAAGAAGGCCCGGACGTCTTCTTGATTTCATTGCGCGCTGGCGGCACCGGTCTTAACCTTACCGGAGCGGACACCGTAGTACTGTATGACCTATGGTGGAATCCGGCGGTGGAAATGCAGGCAGCTGACCGCGCCCACCGTCTCGGCCAGACTAAGACAGTTCAGGTAATCCGGCTTATCACTCATGAAACCATCGAAGAAAAAATTCAGCACATGCAGGAGGAAAAACGACACCTGTATGACCAGGTCATCACTGATGAACAGAACAGCCTGAACACGCTAAGCGAAAATGATATCCGCCTGCTGTTAACCGGAAAAGCGCAGGAAACCTGAGCAGCGGTGGATGCTCTGGAGGAGATTTGCCCAAAGGGGCTTTTTCCCTTTGGCGAAGCTCTGAAGAGCACGCCGCCGCTGGTTTCCGGAGCTGGATCAGGAAAAGCGCAGGAAACCTGATTAGCGGTGGATGCTCTGGAGGAGATTGGCCCATATAAATTAAAGAAGCAGAGGCGCCTGATCGGACGCTTCTGCTTCTTTATTTACTGTTATTGTTCCGGAAGATATCCGGCTACCAATTCGACCAGCGGGTGATGAGCAGGAAGCTCAGCGTAATGGCTTAAAGCTCCTTTGTACCCTTCCCGGTCGATCGTGTTCTGAAGCTCTACGGCCTCCCCGTCTTCAGTTACGTTAAACTGAAGAGCGGCGGCGATAACAAAAGCCAGTGCTTCCGGGCGTTCCCCTGCTTCCTGCAGCTCCACCGCAGGACGGACTAAACGATCCTTCGGACCAAGCTTCCGGATCGGCCCGCGGCCTACCCGGGTCACGGGATCGGAAAGATATTCGTTTGAAAATCTTCCTTTGATTTTTGCCTGGTACTCGTTCTGTTCTTTTTCACCGAAGCCATGCTTAATTTGCAGCAGGCGGCCAGTTTCCCGAATCGCCGCTTCAAATGCACCAGCCACCTCCGGGTGATCCATCGCTTCCTTCGTCGTTTCACACCCGTATAAAAAACCGACATAAGCAAGGGCTGCATGGCCGGTATTTACCGTAAACAGCTTCCGCTCAATATACGGGGTCAGGTCATCCACATACGTAACCGCTGGTATATCCGGAGTTTTTCCCTTCAGCGAAGGGGCTTCCACCGCCCATTCCAAAAATGGCTCGACGACCACCTTCAGTCCCTGGCCCTCAGGCTGGTTCGGAACAATGCGGTCTACTGCAGCATTGGCAAATCCGGCAAAATTAGCGGCTTCTGCTTTTTCTTCCTCCGTCAGCTGCTCCCAGATATATTTTTTCAATTCCGCCGTTCCGGCCACCATATTTTCGCAGGCTATAATATTAACCGGGCTGGCGTGCCCTTCAGCAGCTTTTTGTTTTAATGCTTTTGCAATAACGGGAGCTACATGCTTTAATACTGCCGGCCCGACGGCCGTTGTAATCAAATCCGCTTCCGCCAGCTTCTGTACGAGAGCCTCTTCCTCTTTCGCACTGTGAAAAGCCTGAACTCCCGAAATGGTTTGCGCAGAAGCACCGTCTTCGGCGAGCTCTACCACATATTCCCCTTCGGCCTTCAGCTGATCGATCAAAGTATCATTTACATCTGCAAAATACAGCTCATACCCGGCATCAGAGAGCACCTGCCCAATAAAGCCACGGCCAATGTTACCAGCGCCTATTTGTACTGCTATCATGAGAGTTCAACCTCACCAATCACCTCGAGCAGCTCTTCTTTGGATGAAGCCTGGACCATTTTCTCAATGTTATCTTCATCGGAGCATACAATCGCAATCTTCGATAAAATGTTCAGATGTTCATCGCCTTTGCCAGCAATACCTATCAGAATTCGTACATTGTTGCCGTCAAAGTCCACCCCGTCCGGCACCTGAATGACTGACAAACCGGAATGGTCCACCCATTCGCGCGAGTCTTCCGTACCGTGCGGAATCGCAACGCCGTTCCCCATGAAGGTCGATGTTACTTTTTCGCGCTCGAGCATACTGTCAATGTAGTTTTGCTGCACATATCCATTATCGACAAGAACGCCTCCCGCTTCACGGATGGCTTCTTCCTTTCCTCCGAGCGATACGTTCAATTTTACATTTTCCTGCTGCAGTACTGGTTTAGTCATATGATTTCTCTCCTTCTCCTTAATTTATTTTCCGTTTCAACCATTCCCGAAAAACTTCATCAATATGCTTTTGAATGTCATTTTCTTCCCCACTCCTGAGGACATCCAGCCGATCGGGGTTCATCAGCATCTCTTCACTGATGGTACTCATCAGCTCAAATACTTCTTTTCGTTCCTGTTCCGGTGCAAGCATGACCAAAACACGGTCAACGTCCGTTGTTTTACCATCCATGGCTGTCAGCGCCTGTGGTGCTTCGAGCTCCCACAGCGTCAGAGACGGTTCACTCACCAGAGCGCTTCTTGTATGAAATAATGCCACATTGGTTTCGGGAATCGCAAAGCCCTTCGCCTGCTTTTCCCAGATTTCTTCTGCGATACTTCCCGCATCCTGTACGATATTTTCTTTCTTCAGCTCGTCCATGATCCAATGAACTGCCTGTTCTGCGTTCTGTCCGCCCTCTACTTTTCTCATATAAAAGCGGTGATACATCTGTACGGTTAAATCTACGCAAAGCTGTATTTCATATAAACTGAGCGTTGTTTCATGTGCTTCCTTCCGCTTCACTGACACCCCGGCTCTGCTCTGCTGACGGTAGATCGAGTCCGCTGACCGAAGGATTGCTCTCGTATCTTCTTCATTTAGAAAAGGATGAACCACTAAATGTGGAAGCGGCTGCGGATCCAGGGGGATCGTAGAGATAATTAAATCGTAGCCATCCATATTCATTTCCTCGAGATCGAGCAGACTCACATTTTCGAGATCTCCGAGCACGGGAATTTCTTTTCGCAGCCGGCTTTCAAGCAGCTTCGAGGAGCCGATGCCGCTCGAGCATACGACAAGCGCATGCAGGGGAGCGGCAGCCTCTTCCCGCTCTATTGCCGTTCCGAAATGCAGGACCAGAAAACCAACCTCGGCATCCGGAAGATAGCTTTCCGTAAATACGGTGTCCGCTGCCTGACGAAGATTTGCGAACAAATCAGCATAATTTTCTTTAATAGATTCCATCAGTGGATTATGGATTCTCATGTTTTCACTAAGCCGGTACAATGCCGGCTCGAGATGGGCAACCAGCCCTTCATACAGGGAATGGTTTTTCTCAAGCGGTTCTCCCGTTAATTTTTCCATCTCGCGAATCAGCGCTTTTGCTTTTAAGGCTACCGGGAGGTGATCCACCTCCAGCTGGTTTTCCACCGGCGTCCGGAGCTTTGCCCCCCGCAGATGCATTGTAATATAGCCAATTTCCGCCTCAGGAATGGACAGTTCAAGCACACGCTCAAGCTTTCGAATGATGGCCTCTGCAATCGCGAACTCTTTTGTGTCACGCAGGTTCTCCATGTAGTTCGCATTAATATCTATGCTTTCTCCTACAGAGATCCGCTCAATCGCTAAAGTTAAATGGACGATCAGTCCGATATAAGCACTGTCGGCAAAATTCTTCGGAAGCTGATCCTGCATGTTTGAAAGCACCTGCTCCACCGTCGACCAGTGGTTTTCTCCAACCATATCGAGCAGACGTTCAGCTACCCGGCCCTGTTCAGTCTGCACATTTCGCTCGTAAATGTGGTGGCGGATCGAGCTGAGCAGCTCCTTTTCTTCCACATTTTCTGCAATCAGGCTGCTCATCGCCCGTCGTTTAGCTGCTTCCGCTCCCTGCACTTCCACCCCGTAGCCTCTGCGTCTCACAAGTGTTAGTGAAAATAGCTCAAGCCAGTCTTTGAGTTTATCCAAATCCTGGCTGATCGTTGCTATAGTTACTTTTAATTCTGCACCGAGCGCCGTTAATTTCACGGGGCCGTCCGATTCAAGAATGAGACAAATCAGCAGGGTACGGCGTTCATCCGGCGTATATTCAATAACGGCGGGACGCTGGAGACGGAGTTTGATTTCTTCGATATCTTCTTCCGTCCCCTTAAGCCGCACTCCGCTTCCTGTCCGTCTTTCGAGTTCAACCTGTTCGCCGGCAAGCCAACCTGCCAGCTTATCAAGGTCCCGATGGATGGTCCGGGAGCTTACATTAATTTCTTCAGCTATTTCAGCCACTGGCTTTAGTTCCTGATGATGCAGAAGATGCAGCAGTAGTTCGCGCTCCCGGCCTGTGAGGTATTCCATCGGTTTCCCTCCTTATTCTCTTGTTTTTAGATCTTCAACCACTTCATCGTACTTGTCGCTGCCGAGGAAATTTTCCACCGAAACATGTTCTGCGTCCGGCCGTTTCTGCCGTGCCCGTTCGGTTAAATCCTTGTGCGTAATGATCAGATCCGCGTCGTCCGGAATGTTCGAGATAGATGTGTTCGATACACTGATATCGAGTCCGGCCTTTTTCACCTTGTCCTTCATCACCGACGCTCCCATGGCACTTGAGCCCATACCGGCATCGCAGGCAAAAATGATTTTGTTAACCGGCGGCTTTGCCGCTGCCGCTGTTCCAGCAGAAGAGCTTTCTTCCACACCTTTTTTCTGCTTCAGATCTTCAACCACTTCGTCGTACTTGTCGCTGCCGAGGAAGTTTTCCACCGAAACATGTTCTGCGTCCGGCCGTTTCTGCCGTGCCCGTTCGGTTAAATCCTTGTGCGTAATGATCAGGTCCGCGTCATCCGGAATGTTCGAAATCGACGTGTTTGTCACGCTGATATCGAGCCCGGCCTTTTTCACCTTGTCCTTCATCACCGATGCGCCCATGGCGCTTGAGCCCATACCGGCATCGCAGGCAAAGACAATTTTGTTAACGTCTTTATCCAAATAAGCACCGGTGTCTGCTTCAGCCGTACCTGCATTGGAATGAAGCGCAGAAGCTGCAGAGCTTTTCTTCCCTTTCATGCTTTCCATCTTCGCTGTGGATTCTTCAAGTGTTTCTCCTTCATTGGAGCTGAACTTTAGAATCAGGGAAGCGATAATAAAGGATACGGCAGCTGAAAGCACTACGCCCAGTAAGACTCCAATGAAATCTCCAGGGGCTGCAAGGCCGAGTACCGGGAAAATACTTCCTGGTGACGGAACGCTTGTAAGGCCAACGTTGAACAGGGAGAACGTGAATACCCCGGTCATGCCGCCTGCGATAGCTGCAAGAATTGTGAGAGGTTTTGACAATACATACGGGAAGTAAATTTCATGAATACCGCCCAGGAATTGAATAATCATGGCGCCCGGAGCGGAAGCTTTCGAAATTCCTGTGCCAAATATTGCAAATGCAAGCAGAATCCCTACACCGGGACCTGGGTTTGGCTCGAGCAGATACAGAATTGATTTTCCGGCGGAAGCAACCTGTTCTGCTGCGATAGGACTAAGAACTCCGTGGTTAATAGCGTTGTTTAAAAACAGCACCTTCGCCGGTTCAATAATAATACTCGTTAACGGCAGCAGGCCTGTGTTGACCAGAAAGTCCACCGCTCCGCTTAAAACGTTCGTTAACCATTCCACGATCGGCCCGATGGCAAGAAGGCCGAAGATAGCCAGAATGAAGCCGATAATTCCTGCGGAAAAGTTGTTTACGAGCATTTCAAAGCCCTGGCGGATTTTCCCTTCAACCAGTCTGTCGAATCCTTTAACGGCAATACCGCCGAGCGGCCCCATTGCCATAGCTCCGAGGAACATTGGAATGTCAGCACCGGCCACAACGCCTATTGTGGCGACTGCGCCAACGACCCCGCCGCGAACGTCATGGACAATCTTTCCGCCCGTATAACCAATTAAAAGCGGAAGCAGGTAAATGATCATCGGGTCTACCAGTGTTGCCAGAGTTTCGTTCGGCAGCCAGCCGGATTCGATAAATAATGCCGTAATCAGTCCCCATGCAATAAAAGCACCGATATTCGGCATGATCATGCTGCTTAAAAAGCTTCCGAACTTTTGAATTCTTGAACGGATGCTTTTCTTCTGCGGTGCATTTTCTGTTGATGCACTCATTGTGGTTCCCCCTTTTTTGGTCCAAATATATTGATGACAATAATGAAATGATTTCTTGATGAAGTATGGACCGTTCATTTTTAGTATTCGCTTACATCTTTATTTTATGGGGATTCCTGCACGAACACAATTAAAGGAAAATACAAATACGACAGGAGCGATGTTGACACGATTAAACAAACAGATCCAAATGCTGTAAAGCACCTCTAGCGCACGCAGACTTTTTCATTTATGTATAACTATTCGCTGATCTCTCTCCAGCATCCTTTATTTCATAAAAAAATACCGCGCTTAGCGCAGCATTTTTATTTCTTTATCTGGTCGGCGGGGCCATGAATTCAGGTCCAACCGGGTCTTTTACATGCTTATTTACAATTTCGTTCACGGCTTTCATATCCGTCTGATCGAGCTGCCAGTTCATAATTTCCTCAATGCCGTTCATCTGATCCGGGCGGCGGCCGCCCCAAAGGGCTGTGCTTGTACCCGGCTGGTCCAGCACCCAGCGGACAGCTAAATGAATCACGCGCTTGTCATATTTATTTTTCACGTATTGATCGAGTTCATTTACCGCCGCAATATACTGTGGAAAACGGTCTGCCTGAAACTTTGGATCCCCGTTGCGGAGATCATCACCTTCAAATGTCGTATTTTCCGTCATTTTGCCGCTTAACAGCCCGCGGCACAGTGAACCATACAGCAGCGTGGAAATTCCCTGCTTTTCAGCATAAGGCAGAATGTCTTTTTCGATGCCCCGTTCAAAAATGTTATACGGCGGCTGTATAACGTGAACCGGTGCCGTTTTTTGAAATTCTTCGAGCTGCTCCACAGTGAAATTACTGACCGCTATTGCACGGATTTTACCAGCATCGAGCACTTCCTTCATGGCTCCTGCCGTTTCGGCCATATCTGCTTTAGGATCCGGCCAGTGCACATGATAAATATCGATATGGTCAGTCTGAAGCCGCTGCAGGGAATCATCAATTTCCCGGTGGATCCGGGCAGCCGTACCGTCCCGGAAGGCACCTTCATCGTTCCAGTTCATGCCGCACTTGCTCGAAAGTACAACGTTTTGCCGTTTATTATCATGTTTTAACGCTTTTCCGACAATTTTTTCTGATTCTCCGAACCCGTAAGCAGGAGCAGTATCCACAAGGGTGATGCCTTTATCAAGTGCTGCATGTATCGTTTCAATCGACTGTTTTTCATCTGTACCGCCCCACTGCGTGCCGCCAATAGCCCACGTTCCGAGCCCTATGCGGGACGGGCGAAGATTCGTGCCGGCAATTGAAGTATGTTCCATGCTGAAAGTCTCCTTTGTATGATGCGTAGTTGAACATACTTTTCCTCCAATGCCAGCATTTTAAACCGTGTCGCTTTTTAATTCCTCTACGATAGATGTCCCCTTCTCACTGCTTTCATCCTGCCACTGCCAATGTTCATGCAGGCGGATTCTCCCGTCTTCCAGCACTTCCGGAACCGAATAGCACCTGCCGCCCCGGAGGCTCCAGTCCTCGTTTACATGATTGTAGCGGAATTCCGGATCTCCATTTGCATACACTTTTCCAATTAGAACACCGGAAACGACTTCACCACCCGAATAGCGGGCCCGAAGCACTGATCCCTCCTGCTCGTAATAAAAAACAGTCTGCCCTGATACCTCTCCGCCTGCGCTGTTCTCTATACCTGCAAACTGTCTGCCATGATAATTCACTGCTTTTCCTCCTTCACTGCCCAAGCGAACGGGCTAATTGGTTTGAAAACATGATGACCGCCAGAAAAAACGGACCGGAGCCTGCCATGATCCAGGCAACGGTCTGTGCCTGCACAAACTGGGTAATAAAAAATGACATGGAGGACGCCATCGTCACAATGACGAAAAAGCCATCGAGCTGATAGGCGTAGATAATCGATACGCCGTAAAAAATGCCAAGAAAACCGAAAAAAAACGTACCCAGAATTGGATACAGAATATGATACTGATACGGCTCTACGAGCTTAAGAAGAAGCACTCCGACAATCGAACCAAGGTACGTGCATACCGCTAAAAGAAAAGCCAGATTGGGAAAAAGCTGCACCTCCCCCAGTATAATTGTATAAAATATAAATAACAGCAGGGTAACCGTACAGGCGGCTCCGCTGCCCTTTAAATACTCTCTCAGCATATCTGTCGATGTATCCATGCAATCCTCTCCCTGTTTCTTCCTTCTTTTCATATTATATCAGACAAACCCCTCTCCTTGGCGTTTCTTTCTTTTTCCTATTATGCTAAGATAGTATCGGTAAATTCCAGGGAGGTGTTCATCGTTGGAGAGGGGTAAACGTTTAGCAATTATGATAGAAACAGCATTCATGGCTGCTCTCTCTTTTATTTTAGGATTTCTTGAATTCGGCGGACCGTGGCTCGCCGGCGGTTCGATTTCTTTTATTATGGTTCCTATTTTTCTAATGGCTTTTCGCCGCGGATGGAAAGCGGGACTTGCCACAGGGTTTTTGGCAGGAATGCTCCAGCTTCTGCAGGGCGCAACTATCGTTCACCCTGTTCAGCTCGTTCTTGAATACCCGATCGCTTACACGGTGCTCGGATTTGCTGCGATTTTTACGACACATGCTGTATTCCGGGAACGGATTCCTTATCTCCTGATGCTTATCGGTATTGTTTTCGGGGCACTGCTTCGCTATATCGACCATTTTGTCTCAGGCGTTATCTGGTTTGGAAGCTACGCTCCGGAAGGTACACCTGTGGTAGCGTATTCGGCACTTTACAACGCTTCGTATTTAATTCCGCAAACCATTATTACCGTTATTATTCTGTTTGTTATCGCAAAATACCGTCCGAAATTTTTTGATCAGCCGAAATGGAAATAGCATGTTAATGCAAAACACTTTAAAGCGGCAGTCGTCCTGCCGCTTTTTTCTATGATGGAGACGTTTCCTTTTCCGGTCCCGGGGGAAAAGTTTATTAACAACTTTTGAGGAGGTCGTCAGTCATGCAGCCAATCAATACTGCTATTATCGCTTTTGGTTTTTCAGGGTCTGTGTTTCATACACCTATTATTGAAAAAAGCGATCACTTTAACATCCGTCTCGTTTCATCCTCGAGTCCGGAAAAAGTACATGAACGGCTTCCGGATGTTGAAGTTACCACTGAAGCAGAGGAAGCCTGCCGGCGGGAGGATATTGATCTTGTGGTCATTACGAGCCCAAACACGACGCATTACCCTCTGGCTAAAGCTGCAATTGAAAACGGCAAGCATGTTGTTTTGGAAAAACCATTTGTTCCTACATATGAGGAAGCCGTAGAGCTGACAGAGCTCGCCGAAGCAAATGATGTCGTTTTAAGCGTATATCACAATCGCCGCTGGGACGGTGATTTTTTGACGATCCGTTCCTTGCTGGAAGTAGGGGCGCTTGGCGACGTTCACACCTTTCAGGGTACGTGGAACGACTATGCTCCGGAGGTGGAGGGGCTCTGGCGTGAGCAGGACCTGCCAGGCTCGGGAAGCTGGTTTGATTTAGGAGCCCATTTCATTGATCAGGCGCTTGAACTGTTCGGTATGCCGGAAACCATTTTCGCTGACCTTGAAATGCAGCGTCCGAAAACGAATAATACCGATTATTTTCATGCGATTCTTGGGTATCCGAACCAGCGGGTTATTTTACAATCCAGCTTTCTTGCTGTCGGAGAAGTTCCGAGATATATTGTGCATGGAACGAAAGGCAGCTTTGTAAAATACGGCTTTGATCCCCAGGAGGATATGCTGATTAACGGGAAAACACCCGGGGATCAGGGATGGGGCCTGGAAGACGAAACTTACTACGGGACGTATACCGATGCGTATGGAGGCACTGAAAAAATCCCTACGCATCAGGGATCGTACGAATCCTATTACGAAAGGATCGCCCAGGCCATCCAGGAGGATGGTAAAAATCCGGTGACCGCCATTGAAGCAAGCAGAGTCATCCGGCTGCTCGAGCTCGCCGAAAAAAGTGATTGGGAAAAACGTGTCATTCCAGTCTCCTTTAATAAATAATAATGCTTTTCCCGGATTCCCTCCGTGCTTATGGGTTTTTATTACCCCTGTCTGCATGGGGGATTTTTATTTCCAGGATTGGGACAGTAGAAGTATGTCACCGGTCTCACCACGAATGAACGGAGAAATCCAGGTCCTTCTTTAAGTGGCTCTTCATCAGCGCTTCTGCCTCGTCCTCATCGTGATGCCGGATCGCTTCAAGTATTGCTTCGTGCTCTTCAATCAGACGCGGCCTCTGGTGATACACCACTGTTCTCCGGAACAAAAAAATAACTGACTGCATCCGTTCAATGGTATCAATTAGTACATCGTTATTGCTCGCACTGACAATAATATCGTGAAATTCCTTATTTGCTTCCATTATTTCCTCTGTTGTTCCCTGCTTTGCCGTCTCTATACACCTCTGCAGGCCTTCTATCCGGTCAGGACCCATGTAACGGGCAGCCTGGCGGACAGCAAACCCTTCGAGCAGTATCCGCACATCAAACGTATTCATTAAATCTTTAATAGTTGGATTAATCACCCGTTTGTCTTTAATCAAGCCCTCCTCTTCAAGCTTGCGCATTGCATCCCTTACAGGTGTCCGGCTGACCCCAAGTTCGTCTGCCAGTTTTACTTCCGTTAATTTTTCCCCGCGTCCATATTTTTCCTCAAATATGGCATCCCGAATTTTTTCGTATGCCGTATCCGAAGCAGAGTGCTGTTGCTTCATCGTGCCGTCATCCCTTCTGCTGCAATCCTCTGATTTCATTTCTTATTCTTATTATACCTATCTAATAGAAATTAAACCAACTCGCTATTCAATGTATACAATAAACATAAAATTGTGTACAATTATCTTCATTGAAAGCCTTATCAATGATAATAAAAAATTTCCACTTTACGAAATGAAGGAGTGAAACGATATGAATATCGGACAAATTGGTTTAGGCATTATGGGAGGGCCGATGGCCGAAAATCTTCTGAAGGCCGGTTTTGCACTGAAGGGATTTGATATCCACCCTACAGCCAGAGAGCGGGTAACGGAAGCAGGCGGGAAAGCTGCTGATTCGGCAGGGGAAGCTGCTGAACACAGCGACATTATTATCACAATGCTCCCCACCACAGCCATACTCGATGAAGTAATAATTAATGACATTCTGCCAGTCGTAAAAAAGGGAGCCATCGTAATTGATATGAGCTCTGTCTCCCCCGTGGACTCCAAGCGTTGGGCAGAGAGGCTTCAGGAAAAAGAAGCAGCCTTTTTGGATGCGCCGGTAAGCGGCGGTGAACCGAAAGCGATAGACGGTACGCTTTCCATCATGGCTGGCGGCAGCGATTACGCTTTTGCTGCTGCTTATCCAGTGCTGCGGGCTGTTGGCACAGACGTCACACATGTTGGTGAAGTGGGAGCCGGATCCACTACGAAGCTTGCCAATCAAATATTAGTAAATGTCACGATGGCAGCCATGTCGGAAGCCGTTCTTCTCGCTTCCAAAGCAGGAGCGGACATTGATAAAGTATATGAAGCCATCCGCAACGGCCTGGCCGGCAGCAGTGTACTCGATGCAAAAATCCCAAAAATTCTCGAACGGGACTTTACTGCAGGCGGACGCATTGACATTAATTTAAAGGATCTCTCTAACGTGCTTCAAACCGGCAAATCCCTCGGGGTCCCCCTGCCGCTTGCATCGGATGTGGCTGAAATGTATGAATCGATGATTGCGCACGGCAAACAATCCGACGATCACAGCGGCGTGCTTCAGCACTACGAAATGCTTGCGAACTATTCAGTGCCAAAAGGAGGAAAACACGGATGACACAGATAAATAGTTACATTAACTCCCTTCCAGATTACGATGAGAAGAAAGTAGATGCTTTTTTTACGGAAGCAGCCGAAAATATACCTCACAAAATCATCTCCCTCGACGACGATCCTACCGGTGTTCAGACTGTCCACGGCGTGCCGGTGTATACAGACTGGGAGGAGTCGACTATTCGGGAGGCCTTTGAAGACGAGCGGCAGCTCATCTTCATCCTCACAAATTCGCGTTCCTTCTCTGAAGCCGAAACAACGAAAGTCCATACTGACATCGCAGAGCGAATAGCCCGCGTATCTGAAGAAAAAAATCAGCCATTTCTGCTGATCAGCCGGGGAGACTCCACCCTGCGAGGTCACTATCCGCTGGAAACAGAGGTTTTAAAGGATACGCTCGAGGCCCGGACAGGCAAAGCAGTGGACGGAGAAATTCTTATTCCCTTTTTTGAACAGGGCAACCGGCGGACCGCTTTCGACGTCCACTATATTCAGCAGGGGGAAACCTTTGTACCCGTAGCGGAAACAGAATTTGCCCGCGACCGGATGTTTGGATTTGCTTCGAGCCACCTGGGTGAATACGTTGAAGAAAAAACAAACGGGGAATTTAAAAAGGAAAATGTTATTTCCATCTCTCTTGACGAGCTCCGGGCTCTCGACCTCGAAGCGATCGAGGCTAAACTTGAACAGGCCGCTTCCTTTCAAAAGATCATCGTTAACGCTGTCAGCGAAACAGATGTAAAAGTATTCTGCACAGCCCTGTTCCGCGCCGTGCAGAATCGGAAAAACTTTCTCTTCCGGACGGCGGCGACGTTTACTAAAGAAATTGGCGGTATTATCCGCAAACCGTATTTAGACGCGGAGAGCCTCTTCGAGCACCAAAGTGACAATGGCGGTCTGATTATTATCGGCTCTCATGTGCAAAAATCGACGGAGCAGCTCGAAGCTCTAAAACAGCTGACCGATATCCAATTCGTGGAATTTTATTGTCCTGCAGTAATGGATGAGAATGCCTTCCGTAAGGAAACCCGCCGCGTTCAGCAGATCGTCGATGACTCTATCGAAGGCGGGAATACGGTATGCGTCTACACTTCCCGGGAGCGCATTGACTTAGGAGCGAACCGAAAAGAAGAAGAACTGGCGCTATCCGTAAAAATTTCCGATGCAGTAACAAACTTTGTGAAAAATGCTGCTTCACAGCCGGCATTTGTCGTTGCGAAAGGCGGTATTACATCAAGCGATGTTGGCACGAAGGGGCTGCTCGTAAAAAAAGCAGAAGTGCTCGGGCAGATTGCTCCCGGTGTACCCGTCTGGCAGACAGATGAGAAAAGCCGCTTTCCTGGTATTCCCTATGTAATTTTCCCGGGAAATGTAGGAGAAAAAGAAACATTACAGCACGTCGTACAAACCTTACAGAAGCATATATAACATAAAGAACCGGCGGGAAGTTTGTACTGACCCGCCGGTTCTTCTATTTTTCCTGTTTTTCTGCCGGCCCATTCAAACGGCTGCGAAGTTCTCTTGCAGCATCTTCCGGCTCGTCTGCCAGACTGATCGCAGAGATCAATGACACTCCGTCAGCTCCGGCCTCCACAATATCAGCAGCGTTGGTGGCGTCAATGCCGCCGATACCTACAATCGGAAGAGCAATGCCTTCCGCCCGGAGCCGGCGGATGCCCTCCAGTCCGACTGGAGCTTTGGCATCTTCTTTAGTATCAGTCGCAAACATCGGTCCTACGCCCAGGTAATCCGCCCCGTCTGCAGCCGCCCGGTGTGCTTCTTCAATAGTGCGCACGGATACCCCGATCACCATGCGGGAAGGGCAGCGTTCTTTAACTTTAGAAGCCGGGTCATCCTCCTGTCCGATATGAATCCCGTCTGCTTCGAGCCGGATTGCCATATCCACATCGTCATTAACAATAAACGGAACATTAAAGGCAGCACACTGGGCCTTCATCTTCCAGCCGAGCTTCCATTTTTCCTCTTCAGGCAGTGCCCCCTGGCCTTTTTCGCGGAACTGGAAGCACGTAACACCGCCCTGAAGAGCTTCCTGCAGTACGTCTTCCGGGTTTCGTTCACCTGTATTGTTGCTTCCCATAATAAAATACAGCTTCAAAATCTCTTTATCCATGGTTTCAGCTCCCTATGATTCCTGTTTGACGCGGATATAGTGGCGCAGATCCATTTCCTGTGTTGCGTGGAGGGCGTTTAATAATTCAATTTGAAAGGAGCCCGGGCCCTCCCTCGTCGTTAGACTGCCTGCGATTTCTGCTGCTGCCCCGTAATAAGCAAGTGCGGCTGCTACTGCTCCAGCCGAATGCTGAACGGTTAAAAAGGATGCTGCGATCGAACTGAGAAGACAGCCGGTGCCGGTTACTTTGGTCAGCAGCGTATGGCCATTCTGCACGATAAATACTTCGCCCTGATGAGCGACCGCGTCTTCCACTCCGGTCACCGCGGCAATTGCTTCAAACTTTCTTGCAGCTTCTTTGGCAAGCTCCGGGTTATCTGCTTCTCCCGAAGCGTCTACGCCCTGTACATTCCCGCTTTCGCCGAGCAGCGCGGCCATTTCTCCTGCATTTGCCCGGATCAGCGCCACGTCCAGCTCTTCGAGAAGAGCAATCGCCGTTTCGGTCCGATAAGCCGTCGCGCCTGCCCCTACGGGATCCAGTACAACGGGGATGCCTTTTTCATTGGCTGCTTTGCCGGCGATCCGCATCGCCTTCACCTGTTCGCGGTTCAGCGTACCAATATTGAGTACAAGTGCGTTCGCTGCTTTTGCCATTTCGGCTGCTTCCTCCGGCGCGTTTGCCATAACCGGGGATGCGCCCATCGACAGCAGTCCATTTGCAGTAAAATTGGTTACTACTGTGTTCGTAATATTATGAATCAGCGGCCGGGTTTTTCGTACTTCCTCCAGCAGACCTATAACTTCCTTTGCTTTCATGCCGATCCCTCATTTCTTTATTTTAATAGTTGATCGAGTGGAACGCGCACTCCCCAGTGGTTGACAGGCCCATTGCCTTTACCGATCTCAAGGGGGTGTGCAATCGCATTGGTAATATATTCTTTGCTTTCCTGCACTGCCAGATAGATGGACTTGCCCCGTGCAAGCTTTGCGGCAATCGCGGCTGATAGTGTACAGCCTGTCCCGTGCGTGTGCTTTGTATCCGTCCGCGGCGAACGGAAATAATGAATTTCTCCATCGACGTACAAAATATCGACTGCGTCTTCTTTCATATGGCCGCCCTTAACAAGCGCTGCCCGGGCCCCTAATTCATCAACAATTTTTTTAGCAGCTGCTTCCATCTCTTCGAGGTTCTGGACCTGAAAGTCCGTCAGGCTTGCTGCCTCAGCCATATTCGGCGTGACGACTGCGGCCAGAGGAAGAAATTCATTTTTCATAACTTCAAGCGTCTCCTTCTCAGACAGAGAATCGCCGCTTGTGGCAACCATCACCGGGTCAATAACCACCGGCAGGTCGTATTTTTTCAGCATGTTCACCGTCGTGCGGATCATATCCGGCGTTGCGATCATTCCGGTTTTTACCGCATCCGGCATAATATCATCAAAGACGGAATCCAGCTGGGCCTGAAGCAGACTGGTGCTCATATGCTCCACCTTTTGGACCCCGGTTGTATTTTGTGCGAGCACGCTCGTAATAGCAGACATCCCGTAGGCTTCACATTCCTGAAATGCTTTCAGGTCAGCCTGGATCCCAGCCCCGCCGGTAGGATCTGTTCCGGCGATGGTTAATACTTTAGGTACTTGTGGCATTCGTTGTATCCTCCTTTAGAAGGAATCCTGCTTTAGGTTCAAAAAAAGCTCACTCCCTGAAAGTAGAGAGTGAGCTTTGGCGTATACGTACGTATTTGTATAAAACGAAGCTCCACTTCCCTACGCTGGTACTACCCAGATCAGGTTCGAAGGGACCAAGAATGGTTCTTGTCTCAGCGCAGGCGCCCCTAGCGGATTCCTTACTATTTTTCTTAATCGTACGTGACGCACAGTCCTAATGTCAATTTTTTTCATCATCGCCGGATTTTTTATTTTTGTCCGAATCCTTCGAGGAACGGTCCCGTTCCTCATTTTGTGAGTTGCCGACGATACGTTCGAGAAGGTACAGAATCTCATCCCGCGACAGGTCTTCGCGTTTTTTATCTTCTACATTCTCAGGTTCCTTGCTCTGTTCTGCAGCTTCATTATTCTGCTGGTCTTCATTATTATTCCGTTCTTCCTGTTCTCTCTTTTCCCGTTCCTTTCGCCGTTCTTCTACTTCCCAGCCGTACATGTAGCCCCCGTCCGGCATGGCGAATTTTTTATTCATGCTTCTTGTTTCTTTGGTAAACAAGGTATAGAGCGTTGGAATAATAAACAGCGTCAGGAACGTACTGCTGATGAGACCGCCGATGACTGCAATACCCATCGGCTGCTGAATTTCTGCTCCTTCCCCAAATCCGAGGGCAAGCGGCAGCACCCCAAGGATAGTCGTAGAAGCTGTCATCAGGATAGGGCGTGCCCGCTTTTTCACAGATTCAATAACGGCTTCTCTTACCGGCAGCCCCCGTTCCACCAGCTGATTCGTATAATCAACAAGCACAATCGCGTTGTTAACAACAATACCCGCAAGTACAATCAAGCCGATAAACACTGTGATACTTAGTGGTGTCTGGGTCGCAAACAAGGCAAGCATAACACCGATCACGACCAGCGGTACGCTGAACATTACCACAAACGGATATTTGAATGATTCAAACTGTCCAGCCATTACGAGATAAATGAACACTACCGCCAGCAGGAAGGCAAACACCAGACTCTGAATGCTGTCATCGAGAAGCTCCTGTTCGCCGGAGAAGTTCAATGTAGTCGCCGCTCCGGTATCTACATCGTCAATCGTATCCTCAATTAACGTAGAGGTTTCGTTCAGACTCGTTCCGGAGCCGTATGTGACTGTAAACTCAGTACTCCGCTCCTGGTCAAGCCGGTTAATAACCGCTGGCCCCTCTCCTTCTTCAATATCAGCCACGTCGCTTAAGCTGACGTATTCTCCTTCCGGAGTAGCGAGCTGCAGACTTTCAAGGTCCTCCTGGTTTTCAAGGGAATCCTCTGCATACTGCACGTTCACATTCAGCGGGCCTTCATTATCCGTCTGGATTGTCGACGCCACTTCCCCGCTTGTAGTACTGTTTACCGTCTGCGCGATTTCAGCCGGCGTCAGGCCATTATCCTGCGCATCGTCTTCGTTAATCTGCACCTGAATTTCCGGAGCAGTCTCTTCATCTGACGTTTCTACATTCCGAATCGTGTTTTCACTTTCAAGCTCCGACTGTACTGCGTCTGCATCTTCAGCGAGTCGCTCTTCATTTTCGTTTGAGAGCGTAAATTCCACGGAATTTGCTTCTCCGCCGCCGATGGCTGCAGAAGACGATAACGAAATATCTGCCTGCTCGTCCGTGTTTTCCACATCGGACTCAATTTCTTCAATCATTTCCTCGGTCGATATGTCCCGGTCTTCGAGATCCTCCATTGTAACTGTAATAGAAGCTTCATTGGATCCCGAGCTTCCACCGCCTCCGGCTGCAACTCCACTGCCGCCCGAGCCGACTACCGCCATATAGCTTGCAATCTCATCCTGGTTTTCAAGCACGCTTTCAATTTCGTCGACCGTTTCTCCGGTCGTTTCCAGATTTGTGCCATTTTCTTTTTCAACATTGATCGTGAAAAAGCCCTGATCTGTCGTCGGGATAAAGTTCACCCCGGTCTGGGCAATGCCGCCGGCTCCGCCAAGCAGCAGGAGCAGTGTTAACAGCAGAGCGACAGCGCGGTGACCGAGGACCCAGCGGATCGAACGGTCCAGAAATCTCATCGGCCTGGATTTTTCACGCTTTACTTCCCTGTCTTCCGGCAGCGGCTTCAGCACACGGCTTGCAATCATCGGCACAACCGTGACAGCTACAAGCAGAGAAGCAAGCAGACTGAAGGCTACTGATAAAGCAAAGGCCTGGAAAATCTCGCCGACAATACCGGAAATAAAGACGATTGGCAGAAAGACAGCTACTGTCGTCAAGGTCGAAGCTGTAATCGCTCCGGCCACTTCCTTTGTACCGTCTAGAGCTGCCCGCTTAGGGAGTTTTTTCATCGACAGGTGCCTGTATATATTTTCAATAACAACAATCGCATTATCGACAAGCATCCCGATCCCAAGAGCCAGACCGCCCATCGTCATTAAGTTTAAACTCACATCGGTAAAGTAAAGAAATGCAAATGTCACAATTACCGAAAATGGTATCGCAATACCAATAATGAGCGGTGTCGTTAAGTTTCTTAAGAAGAAGAAAAGAACAACCATGGCGAAAACACCGCCGGCAATTAATGCAAGAGCTACGCTGTTAATGGACTGCTGAACGTAATCCCCTTCATCGTAAATAATCGTCGTGTCGAGATCATTGTACTGATCTTCCTCAAGCAGATCGTCCAGCGTATCGTTAAAGTCCGTGGAGACCTGGGCCGTATTGGCATCTGACTCCTTCAGCACGGTCATTTGAATACCGGGCTCCTGGTTCACTTCAGTGTAGGCTGTCTGTTCCTCAGTGGTACGCTCCACTTCTCCTACATCACTGACAGTAACCGTATCCCCGGATTCATCCTGGCCGACCGCCACTTCTTCCAAATCCTCGACTCCGCCAAGTTCATTGACCGTACGGGTCGTCAACGTTTGTTCTCCGGAGGTAATCGTTCCCCCCGGCTGCGTAATATTGTTTGCCTGAACGGCATTAGTGACGTCAGACTGGGTCACGTTGTTGTCTTCAAGCGATTCCTGGTCCAGCGAAATTTCGAATACTTCGTCCAGTCCACCGCTTGTATCAACACTTGCAACTCCTTCAGTGCGTTCAAGCTCGGTTATGATGTCATCCACCTGGCTCTGGGTTTCAGCCAGGCCGTTTCCTTCGGAATAAGCAGCCATTTGAATCATACCCTGCGCATCCGGATCAAACTCGATAAACGAAGGATCTCCCGCATCATCCGGCAGGTTGGCATTGTTCATGGCATTGTTGATTTCCTGCTGCACATCCTCCACTGAAGTGCTCCATGATAGTTCAAGCAGTACAAGGCTTGTGCCTTCCTCTGACTGGGAGGTCATGCGGTCCAGTCCTTCGATAGTAGAGAGCTGCTCTTCCATCGGTTCTGTAACGCTGCTTTCAATTTCTTCCGGGCCGGCGCCCTCATAGTTTGTCGCTACAGCTGCGACCGGTGGTTCAATCTCTGGAAACAGCTGCAAAGGCAGATTCGTCAGCGATACGAAACCCATCATGATAAATAAAATCATGCCGACAATGGTCAGTTTCGGCCGCCGAATAGATGTGCGGGTAATTTTCATGCATCGTTCCTCCATTGGTATGTATATTTCGATAGTTCATCGTCTAAACTGTTAAGTAACTTAACTACACAAACAACCTTAAACGACTGGATAGCTTCCGTCAATGAAGATGCATGGGCGGCCTGCTTCTTTTATTTTTTATACGCGTTATTAATTTCTTCCTCAAGCCGGTGTATAACCTGGGTTGCCTGCTTTAATTCTTCAAGCGGTATTTTGGCAATATACTGATCCACAATATTTTGTTGAAAAATTGTCAATTCTTCTTTCAGCTTCCGGCCTTTCACCCCGTACACGAGCTGGGTTTCTCTTTTGTTTTCTTTATTGGCAGCGCGGTAAAGAAGATCTTCTTCTTCGAGACGCTTCATCGCCTGGCTTACCGCACTTTTTGAAATGCGCAGCCGGTGAGCCATCTCTGTGAGCGTCAGACCCTCGTGCCGCAGGTTCATAAAGAACAGCGCTTCCTGGCGGGTCGTCAATTGCAGCTCCCCAAGCATCGGAACCTCCGGCTGCAGCAGTGTACTAATATTTTCAAGTGTATTTACCGCCTGTTCAAACAGCTCTCTGTGTGTGTATGGTTCCATTTCGCTCATCTTATTCATCCTTTTCCTTCAGCTTTCTTTGCAGCAATCTGCGGCTGTTCGTGCATATAAGCCCCTACAGCTCCACTGAACTCTCCGTAAGGAAGAAAGCATGGTTCTTTTCCCCGGAGCTTCGTGTAGCCGCCAATAATTTCTTTTAAATTGTCGTGCTTATCAAAGGTTGAACCAATATATACTATGGAATCGGTGTTCAGCCGGTCGGCCATCTGAACGCTCATCGTCGTAATCGTTTCACCGATCATCCGTACAACAGCAGCAATGTAGTCTTTATTTTCATACTCATTGTTTTTCATATTCATAATATTTCCGAAGTTGCTGGCCGTAAGATCCCCGGAAATCGGCGGCTCTTCATCAGTATAAATATCCTTTACCTTGACGTTCAGCGACCGTCCGTCCCCTTCTTTTCCAAGACGCAGTATTTCTTCATACGCTTCAATGCCGGTGAGAAGATAGGAAAGACCGATAAGCGTTCCCCCTCCCATCCCGCTGCCGCCAACGCGTTCGTATTCTTCCGGGCCAGCGAAGTGTATTGAGGTCCCGGTCCCGACGTTTGTAATAATATACGTGTCCCCGTAGGTATCGTCTTCATTAAAACGTTTCCGCAAATACGAAACGCCCCTACATGTGGCTTCAAACTCACTGATAGGCTCTGCAGCCCAGGGCAGGGACTTCCTCAGCGTTTCCGCCTTCCCTCCCGTAATATGAATAACTGGATTATCGACCCGCTCTTCAATCCATGTCTGCACCTGCTCCATGTCGGTGAGGGGTATTTTTTTCAGCTCCCATTCATCGTTCACACGGTAAGCAATTTTAATCAGCGTACCGCCTGCATCAATACCGACTACTTCATTTTTCATTCTTTTCCCCCTGTCCCGCGTTCAAATAGTTATATCTTCTGTCGTCTCTTCGTATTTTATCCTACTTCCTGAATAATTGAAAACGATGCAGCACGCCGCTTCTTCCTGTTTTTCTCAAAATTATAGGTTTCCTGCTTCGCAACGGCTTAAATTTTGTTAAAATAATACTACTGCCTAATACGCAGGTATCTATAAATTTAACAAGGTCCTCCGTTTCAACATAGAGGAAGAATGGGGAAAGCAGATGGGCTTCGAGATATTATCCATTTTCTTAGCAATATTATCGATTTTTAATTTATTTTTCGCCTTTGTCATTATCTTTATTGAAAAAAGAAACGCCACCGCCATCTGGGCCTGGATTATGGTGCTGTTTTTTATCCCTTTTCTGGGATTCGTGCTTTATTTAATTTTCGGGCAGAACCTGACTAGAAAACGGCTGTTTGACTGGGCGGATATCGAAAAAATCGGAATTGAAGAGCTGATTCAGGAGCAGATGCATACACTGCGTAATGGCACTTTTCAGTTTTCAGATTCCGTTTCCTCCAAGCACCGGGACCTAATCTATATGCAGCTTGCAAACGACGGGTCGGTGCTTACGAAGGAAAACGATGTCCGGGTGTATACGGACGGCCACGAAAAGTTCGATAATCTGATTAAGGATATCGAGAAGGCTCAGGATCATATTCACCTGCAGTACTACATTCTTCGAAGCGACAACCTCGGACGACGGGTTATCGAAGCACTAAGGAAAAAAGCAGAAGAGGGAGTGGTCGTCCGGCTGCTCTACGATGACATGGGCTCAAGAAAGATGCGTAAAAAAGCACTCCAGGGCCTTGAGGCAGCCGGCGGAGAAGCAGCGGTCTTCTTCCCGAAGCGTTTGCCGATTATTAATTTACGCCTCAATTACCGCAACCACCGGAAAATTGTTGTGATAGACGGAAAAACCTCCTATGTTGGCGGATTTAATATTGGCGATGAATACCTTGGTCTCAGCAAAAAGTTCGGTTACTGGCGGGACACCCACCTGCGTCTGGAAGGGCAGTCTGTCAAAACAGCGCAGACACGGTTCATTCTCGACTGGAACCAGGCTAATTCCAGAAATCCCATCCATTACGAAGAACGTTATTTTCCCACTCTTGCCGAGCCCGGGGAATGCAGCATGCAGATTGTCTCAAGCGGCCCGGACTCCGAATGGGAGCAAATTAAAAATGGATATATAAAAATGATCAACTCCGCCAAGCATTCAGTGTATATCCAGACTCCCTATTTTATTCCGGACGAGAGTCTGATGGATGCCATCCGGATCGCTTCTTTATCGGGGGTCGACGTCCGCATCATGATCCCGAGCATGCCCGATCATCCGTTTGTTTACTGGGCCACGTATTCTCACGTGGGCATTGTTCTTCGTGCCGGCGCCCGTGTTTATATTTACAACAACGGCTTTATTCATGCCAAAACGATTATGGTGGATGATGAAATCAGTTCGGTGGGCACAGCCAATATCGACGTGCGCAGCTTCCGGCTGAACTTCGAAGTGAACGCTTTTATCTACCATGCGGAAACGACGAAACAGTTGACCGATACCTTCTTGTACGATATGAATACGCACTCCTCCGAGCTCACCCTTGAGGCGTACCGGCAGCGCTCGCTCTGGATCCGTATCAAGGAAGCAGTATCCCACCTTCTATCCCCGATTTTATAAACGATGCAAAAATCCGCTGCTTCTCGTTAAGAAGCAGCGGATTTTTTATGTTTTCCACAAACCAGCGAGACTCCGGGCCCAGTTTTCGATGTAACGGGTGCTTTCCTGCATTGCCTGCTCCAGGGAAACGATGCCCGGCACCATACTGAAAGCAGCATCAATGCCCGCTTCATACACCTTTTCATAACCATCGCCGAGCTGGCCGGCAACCGCAACGACCGTACTTCCTTGAGGGGATGCTTTCGCTACTCCAACCGGCGTTTTGCCAAATACGGTCTGAGCATCGATTTTTCCTTCGCCGGTAATAACAAGCGACGCCCCGGCACTTCGTTCAGCGAAGCGGCTCTCTTCAAGCACAATGTCTATGCCCGGCTCAAGCGCAGCATTTAAAAAAGCTATCGCACCGGCCCCCAGGCCTCCCGCTGCCCCAGCTCCCTTTTCCTGAAGCACTGGTTTATCCAGATCCCGTTCAATTACTTCTCCAAGCACACGCAGCGCTTCGTCCAGCTCCTGAACAGCTTCAGTCCCTGCCCCCTTCTGCGGGCCATAGACAGCACTTGCTCCCTCCGGCCCCGTCAGTGGATTCGTGACATCGCAGGCAGCACGCACGGTTACTTCATGAACTCTTTTGTCGAGCCCAGCCGTATCAATGCGGTCCAGATGCTTAAGTGCCCTTCCGCCGGACTCAAGATCATTTCCATTCCGGTCCAGAAAACGAACGCCCAGCGCAGCAGCCATCCCGGCCCCGCCGTCATTTGTGGCACTGCCGCCAAGCCCTAAAATAATCCGCTCCGCTCCATGGTTGAGCGCTTTCAAAATCATCTGTCCTGTACCGTAGGAGGTAGCCGTCAGCGGGTCCCTGCTCTCTTTAGCCACGAGGCCAATTCCTGAAGCTTCGGCCATTTCAATAACAGCTGTGCGGGATTGCTCAATGTAAACAAATTCAGCCTTCACGGTACTTCCGTCCGGCCCGAGTACGTCCACTGTATGAAGCTCTCCGCCAAGGCCGTCGCGTAGCGACTGCGTGGTTCCTTCACCCCCATCGGCCATCGGTATCAGCTCTGTAACAAGACCCTCCGAGTTTCCAATACCCTGGCGGAATCCCCTTTCGATTGCCTGGGCGGCCTCCATAGCTGTCATGCTTTCCTTGAATGAATCCGGTGCGATCACTACTTTCAATTGTTTCTCCTCCTTTACGCTCTACGACTGGTTGGGATAAATAGAAGATGCGTGCTGCTCCAGCATTTTTTCAAACAGCCACTTTTTTTCCGGCAGCGGCAGCATGCAGTCAAAGTTTGTCATATCTTCGTTTTTAAAAAAACCGAGCGTCCCCTGGCAAAAACCGCAATAGGATGTTTGGTGAGTCAGCGGCTGCTCATCCGGGAACCAGTCGTTTGCCGAAGGCACAAATTCGCCGCTCATATTCCAGCCGGTTCCATCGGCTAACTGGACAGAAGCAAGAAGCTTGTACGCTTTCTCCCCTTCTTCTCCGTCTGCAGCTGCCATCTGTACGTAGGAATCCGACACCTGAAGCAGGCGGGGAATTTCATTTTCCCGCAGCTCCCGGAAGGACGGGGTCTCCTGTCCTGTCTGACGCAGGTAGTTCATATGCTCCTTATATCTCGATAAATACAAATGGATAGGCTCCAATTCGTCTCCCCCCTTTTTTCAGTATAGCATGCGTATTCTTTTGACATAATAAAAGAACACCCCGCTCCGCTACAGCAGCGGCTCTGAGATGTTCTTCTACTGGTTTTCTTCCCGTGAAGATTGTTCACGGTTGGGATACCGGCGGTTAAAGTCTTTAAACACAAAGTATTTCATCATAAAGAAACTCGCCGTGAACGAAGCCAGCATGGCCAGTCCCTTAGCCAGGTTCTGGCGGATCCAAGTCGGTACTCCAAGTGCCTGAAACAAAGCATTAAATCCTAAAAATACAGCGTTATTAATACCGAGACTGATCAGTCCCTGAATAATAAACACTAACCGCTGGCGGGTACTTCCTTTCGCAGAATCCCGGAACGTAATAAACACGTTCCAGATGTAGCTGTTTGTTACCGCCAGCGCGTAAGCGATCGTATTAAAAAGCGTTAAAGTCATCCGCTCTTCACTTGGAAAAAGAAATAGAAGCAGATTCAACGCCCCTATATCGACTACAGCATTCGTTACACCAATCGCACTAAACTGAAGCGCCTGAAGAGGACCACGCCGCTTTTGATTCTTACCCATAGAACCCCTCTGTTCTTGATGAAATCTACGCTTACTGGCGTTCTTCTGAAACTGTGTCACTATCTTCCGCCGATTTTGAAACCTTCACACCGGCTGCTTCTTTGTATAAATCCCGGATCTGCTCTGCTGCCGCTTCCCATCCAAAGGTAGCAACATCTGTAAAGGCCTGGTCGGCCAGACGTTTACGGAGGGTTTCATCTTCGAAACGGCAGACCGTGTTTTTAAAGTCATCTTTCGTATGCGGATCATACAAAAGGCCATTTCGTTCCGAGGTCAGCTGTTCCTTTGTGGGCCCGCTTTCTGCAGCAACAAGAGGCAGGCCGGAGGCCATTGCCTCCATAATCACAAGCCCCAGCGTCTCCGTCGTGGAAGGAAAGACAAAAACATCGGAGGAGGCAAACGTAGAAGCCAGCTCATCTCCATGCATAAAACCTGTAAATACAGTGTCCGTGCCTTCGAAATGCTTTTCAAGCTCCTCGCGGTGTGGACCGTCTCCTACGATGGCCAGACAAAACTTGTCCGATTCTTCGAGGACGTCGCGGATTTTTTCGATCTCCTTTTCAGCTGCGAGCCGTCCTACATAAAGCAGCAGCGTTCTGTCGCTTTTTCCACCGGAAAGCCGCTCCCGCATCTTTCTGCTGTGGTGTCTGGGATGGAACTGCTCGGTATCTACTCCCCGTTTCCACAGATGCATGCGTTCAAACCTTTTTTCCTGAAGCTCTTTCTGCACGGTCTGCGAGGTGCAGAGGTTAATGTCCGCTTTATTATGCAGGCGCCGTACATACCACCACATCAGCCATTTCAGCATGCCCAGATTATAGTAGGACATGTACTGGGTCAGATTTGTATGATAGGAGGCAACCAGCGGCACATCCAGCTTTTTCGCATAGTTAACACCCGAATAGCCTACAACCGCAGGGTTTACGACGTGTACGACGTCAGGCCCGAAATCCTGTATATACTTCTTGACTACCCGGTTCGGGAGAGCGAACTTCTTTGAACGATAAAAAGGGAGGGCGCGCGCAGGCACCCCTTTCACTTCTGCTCCATCAAATTCATACACACCCAGATCCGGGGCTACAATCTGTACTTCATGACCATCACGATGCAGCCAGCGTATGCAGGCTGTTAATCGTGTAACAATTCCATCTGTAGAAGGCAGAAAAGTCTCGGTAATGATCATTATCTTCATAGAAGACAACTCCCCGTTTTTATTTCCAGCTCACACTCGGCAGTACGTTTTCTTCGATTACCCGCTCTTTATGTTCAATCACCGCTTTTAGGATGTGGCGGATAACGTCGTCTGTTAAAAAGTGCGGCTCCAGTCCCAAGTCTAAAAGATTGGTGTTTACCGCTTCAAGGAAATGCTCTTCAAGCTCCACCCGCGGATTTTCCAGATGATCCACATCTACGTGGTAGCCTTCTTCTTCAGCTACCTTTTTCACCCGTTCAGCGAGTTCGAGTACAGAAAAGTCTTCAGTGAACTGATTGAATACACGGAACTCTCCAGGCTCAGCCGGCTTTTCTGCTGCAATTTCCACACAGCGCACTGTATCTTCAAGATTTAGGAAGCCGCGGGTCTGGCCACCTTTTCCGTAAACTGTCAAGTTACGTCCGATGGCGGACTGGATGATAAAACGGTTCAGCGCTGTTCCAAAAACCCCGTCGTAGTCCAGGCGGTTGGTAAGCACCGGGTCCATGTTAGTTTCATTCGTATCCAGGCCGTAAACGATGCCCTGGTTTAAGTCAGTAGCCCGGATGCCCCATACTTTGCAGGCAAACATAATGTTATGGCTGTCATGTACTTTTGATAAATGATAGAAGGAGCCCGGCTGTTTTGGAAAAGGAAGGCGGTCTTTGCGGCCCTTATGTTCCACTTCCAGGTACCCTTCTTCAATTGGAATATTCGGCGTGCCGTATTCTCCCATCGTACCAAGCTTAATCAGGTGGCACTCCGGAGCCATTTCTTTAATAGCGTAAAGCACGTTCAAATTCCCTACTACGTTGTTCACCTGCGTGTAGACTGCGTGCTCGCGGTCTATCATCGAATAAGGCGCAGAACGCTGTTCAGCAAAGTGAACGAATGCTTCCGGCTTTTCCTGTTCCATCACCTGCTGCAGGAAATCGTAATGCTGAAGATCCCCTTCGTATGTACGTATTTCTTTTCCTGTCAGCTCTTTCCACTTCGCCACCCTCTCTTCAAGGCTTGCAATCGGAGTAATCGAATTGGAATGAAGCTCATCATCAATTTTTCTGCGTACCATACTGTCGATAATTGATACGTCATGACCCTGCTTTGATAAGTAAAGCGCAGTCGGCCAACCACAAAATCCATCTCCACCTGCAACAATAATTTTCACGTCAGTTACCTCCACATCATTTAATACAATCTGATAATTCAAACAAACATAATTCTATGGGTATCTATAAGGTAATTTCTACCTCGTAGAGTGCAAGTTGCCGTCGTATATGTACGTCCGAGTAGAATTCCCATCGAAACAATACCACTCTCCTTATATTAACGCAACTATTTGTCTATATACCACCGTTATTCTATCATACTAACTAATCATTGCAGCTATCACAGCCATAATTCATAAAAATTACATAAAATTTATAGAAAAACAGAAGGGCGGAGGGTGTTATTTGAATGATGTTCGATTAGAATCGCTACATCCTGTAGCAACATCGAACTGACCCGCCTCGTGCGGGCCTCTGAACGGCTCGTCGGTTTCAGTCGGCTTAAGACGAAGTCGCAAACGATCTGAAATCACGAATGGATTAAGCTGGTAACACCCGCAGCTGGACATAGAAAAGCGGAGGCAGCCTGTTTAGCGGCGCGGGCCCCAGAGCTGAACAAAATCCGGAAAAGATTCACTTGTCAAAAGAGAATTTTTCCGGATCTTCATCCACGGCAATTAGTATATTATGTTCATCAAGCTTTTCGCTCAGATCCCGGGCTTCTTTATCATCGTATCCAAGCTTTGTTAATCGTTCATAAATATCGGACGCACCGTTGCGGAAAAACTGTTTCACGAACTCCACCGGACTTTTAACGTCTGCCACTGTATCACTGACTTTCAATTCTTTTGCAGTCGCTTTTTCCGCCTCCAGAGCCAAAGCATAAATCTGTTCCCTTTGGATGCCCTGCATCTTTAATTTATCTACAGCCTTCTGTGCTTCTTCTACGGTTACAAAAATACGAGCGGTAGGCAATAGTTCCCCCTCCTTGCAAGGAATATTACCACTCCGCCCGTAAAATGAAACAAGGAATATTTATCCTCCAATATATCTCTGGTATAACGACCTTGCTTCTACTTCCCCGGAAACTCCGTGAATGATGGCTCTTCCGTCTTTAAAAAGCACCAGCCGCTTATTTTCAATATTTAACACCAGCAAATGCTGATTCGCTTTGGAGACGTGCTGCTTATGAACGTCCGCCGTCCGCTCGAGCGATACCTGCATGTCTGGAAGAGGCTTCACCTGCACCGCATCTCTGCCGCACAGCGTTTCAGCCTTGCTTCTCCCACTCCATGCGAGCGCCGGATATGCTGGTGACTCCCCGCAGGAAGGACAATGCTTATCCTGCAGCGAGTTCACATGAATGGAAGAGCTTTCATTCGACCATACATCAAACGACCACAGTGTCCCGCGGAGCTGGTCAAAGGAATGGGTAAGCAGCTTCATAGCTTCGGTCACCTGAGTGGCGCTTACGAATTGAACAGCCGGAGCTATAATTCCCACCGTATCACACGTTTCTCCTTCCATCGGAATGCCCTTCATCAGGCAGCGCAGACATGGCCCTTGCCCCGGCCTCACGGTATAGCTCAGTCCGTAGGCGCCCACACAGGCTCCGTAAATCCACGGAATCCGGTGCTTCAACGCTGTATCATTAATCATCAGCCGTGTCTCCATATTATCGAGTCCGTCGATAATAAGGTCTGCAGGCATACAATTTTCGAGCAGGGCCGGATCTGCTTCCCCCACAATGATTTCAATAGAAGCATCACTCCGAATATCAAGCAGTCGTTTTTTCGCCGCTTCTGCTTTTGGCGTAAAGGCCTCTGCGTCCGCTTCCGTATAAAGCTGCTGACGCTGAAGATTGCTTTCCTCCACATAGTCACGGTCAATCAACGTTAATTTTCCGATCCCCGCGCGTATGAGAGTTTCGGCTGTTAAACTCCCGAGAGCTCCGGCACCTACTACTATGACGTGAGCCTCCTGCAGCCTTTTCTGTCCCCTTCGGCCGATTCCGTGAAATAACCGCTGCCGGGAAAAACGTTCTTCCGTATTCAAATACTGAGGCCTCCTAAAGGGCTGCTCGCCTGGGCGTAGAATTTTTTATCTATGCGCCCTGCTTCTGCGCCAAGCGCTCCGGCCCTCACTGCCAATTTCATCGCTTCTGCCATTTTTACAGGATCGCCCGCGCCCGAAACGGCCGTGTTCAGCAGGATACCATCAGCGCCGAGCTCCATGGCATAAGCAGCATCCTTCGGACTCCCAATGCCTGCATCTACAATCACCGGGACTTCCGCCTGTTCAATAATGTGGGACAGGTTGTAAGGGTTAATGATTCCAAGCCCCGTGCCTATAGGAGAGGCTCCCGGCATCACTGCATGAACCCCAAGCTCCTGAAGCTTCCTGGCGAGCACAACGTCATCGGACGTATAGGCGAGGACAGTAAACCCTTCGTTCAGCAGCTGTTCTGAGGCCCGGAGCGTTTCCACCGGATCCGGCAGAAGCGTTTTATCGCAGCCGATCACTTCTACTTTAATCATGTCACACATATTGGCCGCCTCTGCCAGCTTCGCGGTGCGTACAGCTTCTTCAGCTGTTTTGGCCCCGGCTGTATTTGGCAGCAGCCGGTACTTTGAGACATCCATCTGTTCAAATGGATCAGGCTGGCTGCTGTCAAACAGGTTCATTCTGCGAACGGCGAAGGTCAGTACCTCTGTTTCCGATGCTTCTACAGCCTGCAGCTGGGTCCGGGCGTCTTTATATTTCCCGGTGCCGAGAAATAAATTCGATTCAAACATCATATTGCCGATACTAAGCATTTGTTCATCCGCCTCCTACAAAATGAATAATTTCGATTCTATCCCCGTCCATTAAACCTTCCTGCTGGTGAAATTCTTCAATTACAATAGTGCCGTTGCGCTCCACCACTGTTTTTTTGTGGGCGATCTGAAGCTCTTCAAGTAAATCGGCTACCGTGGTGCTGTTCTCAATATTCTGTAATTGACCATTAAGCGTGATCTGCATGAATAATTCCTCCCTTTCGTATTTGAGGGTCTACGGCAAACAGGTGCTTCCAGTCCTCGCGAACGCTTTCCCCCTCGATCCGGTCAGCCATCCAGCTTCCGCTCAGTGCTGAAAGCAAAATACCGTTTCTGTAATGGCCGGTCATTACCCACAAACCCCGTTCGGTCTGTCCCATATATGGCAGCCCGTCCCCTGTCTGCGGCCGGACACCGCTCCAAAGCCTGTCAATATTCGCATGCTTCAGCCCCGGCACTAAATGCACAGCTGCTTTCATCAGCTCCTGTATCGAAGCTACAGTGACCCCTGTACTCGAGTCGCCGGGTTTTTCTGAAGCGCCTATAAAGATTTCCCCGTCCTTTTTCGGAACAATATACACCTGCGGAGTGTGGAGGGTGTGTCTCAAATTCTCCCGGGGCATGCGTACGGACAAACACTCCCCTTTCACCGGATAGAGGGTAAACTCCTTCTCATCCAACAGCTCCGCCCCGGCGCTTCCCCCGGTAAAAACAACTTCTTCCGCTTCAACAACTCCTTCACTTGTTTTCGCACCGTAAACGCGGCCATCAGCTTCCAAAAGACGATCAACTGAAGTATTTTCCCGTACAATTGTCCCGCAGGCCTTTGCTGCTTTGGCAAGAGCCATTGTCCATTCATAGGCACGAAGCTGGCCGTCTTTTGGAATGGACCAGGCGCCCCGGATATTTTCGGAAAGCGCCGGTTCCCTGCGCAGTGCTTCATATGGCGAAAGCCACTCCGCGCCGTAGTCGCGCGTGGTGCGTTGATAACTTTCTTCTTCCGCTGTCTCCCATACAGGCTTCAGCATTCCGTTGTTCACGTAGGAAACGTCCATTCCGCTAAGCGCTTCCACTTCAGGGACCAGTTCTTTAAACAGCTCCCGGCTTTCCAGGGCGAATTCCTGAAAAAGGCCAGACCCTTCCCATTCGGACTGGGCTCCGAGCATACCGGCAGCCGCTTTTGATGCTCCGGAAGCGATGGTTTCTTTTTCGATGACCATCACACGACGCCCCCGTTTGCTTAACTGATATGCAAGCGAGCATCCCTGTACCCCTGCGCCCACAATAAGAACTTCTGTATCAGCCTTCATTGTCATCACTCCTTAACCGGATTCTGAGCTCTTCGGCTGCTTTTCCGGGTTCTGCCGCATCATAAAAATATGCAATGGCTGCCACCCCGGACGCTCCGCAGTTTATACCTTCTACTGCCTTGTCAGCATCAATTCCTCCGATGGCAATCACGGGGAGGCGGACGCTTTCCGCCACAGCTTTCAACGCCCGAACTCCGCGCGGGGGGCTCCCAGGTTTACTGCCTGAGGCAAATACATGACCAAAATACAGCCATGATGCTCCCTCCTGTTCACTTCTTTTCGCTGCCTCTACAGAGTGTATCGACTGCCCCCAGCTTACAGATGCCGGATAGATTGTACGACGCTCCGGCAGGTGGGTACCGGCCAGCCCGTATGCAGCAGCAAGCTCCGGTTCATCATTTATGATCAGCTGCGCGGGGGCAGTTCCTTCTTTTAATGCCAGCTCGACGGCCCTTTCCTTTTCACGCTTTGTCCATTCAGGTGCCCGTATATGCACATAATCGACGATTCCTGTGAGCTCCCTCGTTTTCCCCCACCACGCTGCCACCGTTATATCCGGCGGCGATACCGCGTGTATGCTCGGCTTCGGTTTGTCATTCATAAAAAACCTCCTTCCAGAAGGAAGGAGGCTGCCCGTTAAAAGGTTCAACATGGCTGCTTCCCTCCGCTGGCTCTCCAGATCAGGTTCAAAGGGTTCCGGATGTTTCTCCGGTCTCAGCCTCAGCAGGCACCCCCAGCAAATATAATATTTTCCACAAAAAACCCCGCTTTCATTTAGAAAGCGGGGGAGATAGTCGTATTGGCATCTCTTCCCCACTTCCCTCCGCTGGTATAATCCAGATCAGGTTCAAAGGGATCAGCTTTACGCTGTCTCAGCCAACAGGCACCCCTAGTGGTTGGTATTATTTATATCATAACGCGGTACTCTTCTTCCGTCAATTCGATGCGGAATTTTATGCCTGGAAAATCGACAGCACCACCCACAGGGAAGGAACGCTTAAAATAGTCGTCACCAGTGTAATACTCGAAACAAGCTGGGGGTTGGAATCAAATTGTACAGAAATCATTGCCATGGTTGCTGCACTCGGCATCGCTGTTGAAACAACCAGCACGGTCGTTAACGTGTCGCTGGTCTGCAGCAGCAGGGCAATTACGTAAGCGAGAGCCGGCGCGAATACAAGCCGTAAAAACGTACCTGCACTAACAAGCTTCCAATCCATGCTTTTGACGGATATGCGTGCAAGCTGCATCCCCAGGATAATCATAACCACCGGTATTGCAGCGCTCGCGAGCATATCGAGGGCTTCATAATAGGTCGCTCCGACCGGTATCCCGGTCAGCTGGAAGACAATACCGGCGAGCAGTGCATAAAATACCGGCATCCGCAGTACCGTCCGGAACGCGTCAGCCGCATCCATATTGGCACTGTTTGCGATATAGACGCCTACAGTATTCATCAGCATCGTCTGAATGACCATAAAAACGATAGAGTAGGCAAAGGCTGTATCACCAAACGCAAAAGCAATTAACGGAGCACCGTAATTGCCCGCATTCATAAACACGGTAGAGAGCATCATGCCGGTTTCGTTAGCTTTCGGCCATTTACGCACGTAGGACACTAATTTGATCAGCCCGGTCATAACCGCTAAAAATACCAGGGAAAACAGAGCCATCGACAGCATATCGCTGTTCAGCTCTCTTTCATAGAATGTCCGGAAAACAAGCGCAGGCGTCAATACATAAAGAGCGACAGCCGACACCGGCCGAATATCCACTGCCTGTCTTTTCTGCAGCAAATAGCCAATCGTAAATATTAAAATGATTGGGATCAATACATTGATCAGCACACCCATGCGGAGCCCTTCCTTCTTTCCTCAAATTTAATGCCTCTTAACGCTGGCCGCTTTTTCTCAGTAATCGTGCCGCAGCATCTGCTTTAAAATACGTTTTTCTTTACGTGATACAAGAATATACAAATAATCACCGGCCTGGATTATTGTCTCACCAACCGGAGTGACCAGTTCATCGTCCCGGACAATCGCGCTGATCAGCGCAGATGCGGGAAATTCAATGCTTTGGAGCGTCTGCCCGACAATCGGCGTCGCTTCATTCGTTTGAAATTCCATAATTTCTGCGTTCGCTTTTCCGAGTGATACGAGCTCCAGGGAATGAGTTGGCGCTTCGCGGAGCGGACCGGATAGGTGAAGCCATTTCGCTAATGGAGCGATGGTCGCCCCCTGGATCAGTGCAGACGTCAGCACAATAAAGAAGACGACATTAAAAATCTGGCTGCCCGACTCCACACCAGCAACAATCGGGTATGTAGCCAAAATAATCGGCACCGCCCCGCGCAGACCTGCCCAGGATAAAAATATATTCTGCTTTGGTTTATAGCCGAAAAAGGAAGTCGACAAAAACGTAGCCAGCGGACGGGCCAAAAACATTAAAACCGCTGATAATATGAGTCCCATGGTGATGTTTGACCAGGTCAAAATGTCTCTCGGGAAAGCAAGCAATCCCAGGATGATAAACATGCTTATTTGGGACATCCACGCCATGCCCTCGTTGAACCGGTAAATCGGCTGGCGGTAAATCAAATCGGAGTTACCTATTAAAAGCGCTGCTACATATACTGCCAAAAACCCGCTTGCGCTCATGCTTGAGGTCACACTGTAGGTTAACAGCGCGAAAGCGATCGCAAACAGAGGATAGAGTCCACTAGAATCCAGGTTAATACGGTTAATGGTCCATGAGGCTGCCCATCCGAACAACCCGCCCATCGCAAGACCGGCGCCCATCTGCCAGAAAAATGCACCGGATAGCAGCCAGACGTTTGGCGAATCTGCCAATATTAATTCAATAAAGAAGAGCGTTAAAAACACCGCCATTGGGTCGTTACTCCCCGATTCCGCTTCGAGGGTGGACCCCATTTTTTTATCAATGCTCCGTCCCTTCAAAGCGGCAAAGACGGCAGCGGCGTCTGTCGAACCGACTGTAGCTCCGAGAAGCATCGCCTCGAGCCAGGTCAGATCAAGCAGCTGCTTTGCCACCAGCCCCATCAGGGCAGCCGTAAACAGAACGCCAAACGTGGCGAGCGTTACGGAAGGCCCCACCACCGGTCTGATATCGCGCCACCTTGTCTGGGTACCCCCTTCAAACAAAATAATGATTAGGGCTATAATTCCGACGGTTTGGGCAAGCTGGACATTTTCGAACTCAATAATGCCAAAACCATCATTTCCCATCAGCATACCTAGAATAATAAACAAAATAAGTGAGGGCACGCCGAGCCGTGTCGAAAATTTCGTTACGATGACACCTAAAATAAGCAGAAGTGCCCCTAATAATATAAATGAATCCACATTCGCGTTCCCTTCAAACAATGCCCGCTTCCTCCTTTCACCTGCCGCAGTTGTACCCCTGGCTTCTTTATGTATTACTTGCATGATACATGTAATTTTCGTTTAAAAAATAATGATATTCAGGCCATCTGGTCTATCCCTTCTATACCCAAAAATGCCCGCATATAAAAAAGCATGCTGTTTTGCAGCATGCTCTCTGTATTACCCAATCACATCGTAGCCGATGGACAGGATAATTGCGAATAAAATGATCCATATAATCCAGAACATAGCGTGTTTTCTCCCTGCCCGCCGACGCACAAACATCATTTCCATTACCCCGATAAATATGAGGGCCAACACACCTTTAATAATGGAAAGGAGCGGGAAGCCATACAGCGCCACCATACCTGCGCCAGAAAGAATCATGATAACCACGAACAGCCGCTCAATCATCATTGTTACTTTTTGTTTTGGGAAAAGGTAGCTGATCAAAAAGAAAATGATCAAAAACGCCCATGAACCGGAATGTGCTTCGTATAAGATACTTTGAAGATCCATATGTTTTCCTCCTTTCAGTCTTTATTAAGTTTCTACTCCAAATGTTTCACCTGATTGTAACTATAATCAAAATAAAGCCTGCGCTCAAGCCGTAGCAATTTTTGTTTTTGAACGTTTTATGGCGCTATCAGCTTTAGACCTACAACCGAAGCAAGGATCACCGCAATACTTATAAGCCTGCCCGTGTTTGCAGGCTCTTTATACCAAAGCATCCCGAACAGTGCGCTCCCTGCTGCGCCTATACCCGTCCAGACAGCGTACGCAGTGCCCATCGGGAGAGTCTGCATCGCCAGGGAAAGGAGAAAAAAGCTTGCTCCAAACCCGGCAGCAATCATGAACAGCGGCCAGATGACCCGTTTTTGAATCCATTCGTTAATCATAGAAACACCAATCATCTCAAAAATACCTGCACCGATCAAATACAGCCATGTCATCACTGTCCACCGCTCCCTTCGTTTACTCTTGCCCGGCCGGAAGCTGTATGCAGACCGGCAATTCCGGCAATCAGCATGAAAATAAAGACCAGCTTGATCCATGCGAACGGCTGACCGAAAAAGATCATATCAAGGACCGTCGTTCCGATCGTCCCAATGCCGACAAAGGCCACATACGAAGTTCCTACCGGAAGATGCTCGCCTGCCCGAATTAAAAAGAGAAAGCTCAGTACGATAGCTACTAGTGTTCCTGCCCATTCCCATCCGGCCGATGCATGCTTCAAACCGATGACCCAGAGAATTTCAAATGCTGCTGCCAAAGCAACGTTAATCCATCCCATTACAGCCCCTCCTTGCCGGCGCTTGCTTAATTATTTCCCGGAAATATTCATTTCAGCTTTCAGCCGCGAAAAAACCCGGGAAGTCTTCGCAGCGAAGATCTCCCGGGTTTTTATCCCTCCGTGGCGCAAACTATTTGTTTGCGGGTTTTCTCTCGGACCAGACCGGCTCTGCCGCGGAACCCTAGAAAACATTCTGCCCCTCAGTATATCAAATTTCGGGATATTGTCTACGAGGAGGCATTGTCTTTAGATGGAAACACAAATTCCACACCATTTTCTTTTCGTTTTAATTTGGCGTCAAACGGCTTTTTTCCTTTAAACCCTTTGATCACCTGCGTTTCACCTTTTTCACACAGCTTTTTAACCTGAGCCTGAGTAATTTTTTTCTTCAATAACGTTTTAGGAACGGTGAATTTACAGCCGTTGGCATACTCACTGCAGCCGTAGAAGGACTTCCGCTCCATCAGCTGTCCCTTTTGGCATACGGGACAGAGAGCGATTGGCTCTGCGCGCTGCGGCTGTTTTTTAGACGTGGCTACCTGCTCCGGATTTGTCTGCATATTCGTTATGCCGGCAGGCGCTTCTTCGACCAGTTTTTTCGTAAAAGCCTCTGTCTGCTTTAAAAAAGCTTCCTTATCCGCTTCCCCGCTTCCGATCTGCTTTAAAAAAGCTTCCCACTTCGCGGTCAGCAGCGGCTTGGACAAAAGTGTCCCTTCTACTACTTCGCACAGCGCCCGCCCTTTAGCGGTCACTTCCACAATGTTCTTTTGAATCCGGATATATTCCTGCTTTTGCAGTGTTTGAATAATGGTACTGCGCGTCGCCTCGGTCCCGAGACCCTCCGTTTCCTGCAGTACTTTTTTAGATGTTTCATCATCCTCGATCCATTTGCCGCAGGACTTCATCATGTTGATCAGCTGTCCTTCGGTATAAGGCTTGGGCGGCTGGGTTTCCTTTTCGGCTGCCTGGACGTACGCCTCCACCTGCTCTCCCCTGGTTAATGGAGGGAGGGTGTTGTCCTCCTGGTCTTTCTTCTTTTTTGGTCCCGGAAAGAGCTCCTTCCAGCCCAGCTGCTTGTCCACCCGGCCCTTGCTTTCAAAAATAAGTCCCTGGACATCGGTTTCAACAGTCGTTTCTTCATACATATAGTTGCGGTGAAACATAGCGAGCACGCTGTTCATAACTTCTTTATACACCTGCTGCTGGGACCGGTTCAGCTTTTCAAACTGCGTCTGGCTCAGCACTTTTTTGGTCGGAATGATCGCATGGTGCTCCTGGACTTTGCTGCCGTCTACAAACCGCTTCGAAGGCGTAGTGGACGCCGGTTCAAAGGAGACGTTCATGCACTCCTGCATCCGGGACAGGTTTCCCTTCAAGTAGTTAAATTCCCCTGACGTGATATGGCGGGTATCCGTTCTCGGATAGGAAACAGCTTTTAATGGTTCATCGTACAGGCTCTGTACCGTTTTAAGCACGGCCGACGGACTCATTTTATACTTTTTGTTCATCGTCGTCTGCAGGCTCGACAGCGAATGAAGAAGCGGGGGCTTTTCCTGCTTCTCTTCTTTTTTTATACTGCTGATCGTGCCTTCGGTATCCTTTTTCAATCCATGCTCCTTCCAGATACGGAGCACCTCTTCCTTCGAGCCGAAGCGCTTTTTATACTTTCCTTTATACTCCCCCGCTTCCGCACGGAAGGTTCCTTCAAGCTCCCAGTAAGGCTCGGGCTCAAATGCCTCAATTTCCTTCTGCCGGTCGTAAATAAGCTTGAGTGTTGGCGTCTGGACTCTGCCGACACTGAACACTTCATTGATGCCCTTCTGCTTTAACAGCAGCGTATACAGACGGCTCGCGTTCATGCCGACAATCCAGTCGGAAAATTGGCGGGCCCGCGCCTCCTCATAAAGAGGGAGATAGTCTGCTCCCTCCCGGAGCTGCTCAAACCCTTTATACACTTCATCCTTTTCCAGACTGTTGATCCAAAGGCGCCGGGTCGGTTTATGGGAGGTTTTCGTATAGTCGATGACGCTTCGCGCAATGTTTTCGCCCTCCCGGTCGCAGTCGGTCGCAATAATAATGCTGTCGGCCTCCTGAAGCATCTGCTTGACGACCTTCAGCTGCTTGAACGCCCGCGGGTTAGGCTTAAAGCGAAAATGGGCGGGAAGCATCGGGAGAGTGTCGAGCGACCATTTTTTCCAGGAAGATTCGTAATCGGCCGGAGCGCGGAGCTCGAGCAGATGGCCAAACCCCCAGGTAAGCACTGCCCCGTCCGGAAATAGACTGCACGGCTTCAGCCTCATATATCCGTCTTTTTTTTCCTGTATTTGAAACGCGGCCGCATAGGCTTTTGCCTGGGACGGCTTCTCCGCTAAGATCACTGGCATAAAGAAATTCCTCTCTTCGCTGATTTCTTTGAATTCAAGAACATTTGTTCTTTAATTATAATGAATCTGTCACAAAAACGAAAGATGAAGCCTGCCTTTCATATACTCAACTTCGGCCGGGCGTGATACACTAGCATTTGTGAAAACAATGGAAGGACGCTTCCACTCGAAGAAACCACCATTCGGGAGGAGAAATAGACAAATGAAGCCTTTAAAACAGCAGGGATACGAATATTATGATTTAGCCGATATACTGCATGACAGCTACGGCGACGAAGACCTTGCTGCTCTTACCGCAGCCTTTGACGATCTTCCGGCAGATGACTACGCTCCGGATCTGAATCGTTACCGGCAGTACGGCCGTGCCGTTATTTTTCCGGGCACCCACCGGATCGAATGGCTGCCGGAAACAGTTAAAAACGGCAAAAGCTACTACGATTATTTTCAGGGATCGTTCAATCCGGAATATCCCGATGCGAGCCGCCGCTTCCCTGCAATTCCCGAACACGTCAGGCACAACCGGCTGCTTGAAGCACTGATCGCCTTTAATTTCCGCCAGACATTCTGGACGCGCGAAGATGCACTGATGCCTTTTCATGCGGGCGTCCACTTTGTGAAACTTCATGTTGAATCGGAGGAGGACGAAGCTTTTTCCTCACCAAACACACTGCACCAGGACGGCGAGCCGTTCACGTTTGCCCACCTGATCCGCCGGCGCAATATCGAAGGTGCCCGGAACGTCATTTCTGTGCCGGAGGTCCGCGGACGGATGCCGGAGGACGTTGAAAAGGAAAAAATTACTGACTCCTTTTACATGACCCGTCCGCTTGAATCCTACGGGGTGTATGATCCGCTGGTCACTCATTACGTCGGCTCTGTCCGTAAGGGACCGGAGGACGGACCTGGAGAGCGTTCTGCCATTTTAATTGACTATCAGCCGACCGTCGTTGCCAATCCGGATGAAATCCGCAGCATGCACGGCGACACAAACAATATGGATTATGTATAAACCGAACCCCCGGCGCCTGCTGCCCCGGGGGTTTACTATTTATCTGCTTAGTTCACAGAGGTTAATGACACAAGCTCGTATTCAATTGTGGTGCGGTGGGATTCCCATTCCACCCGGTGAATAACCGCCTTGCCAAAAGGTACTTTTTCGGCAAAGGTATGAATTGGAAGCGGGTGATCGAGCGGAAACATTTGATAATTATCTTTAATCAGCCGAAAGTTTCTTTCATCGAGGCGCTCGGCCTGCTTATTCGTAATAATTTCCCAGTTCATTTCTACAGAAAAACCCATATTCGTCCCTCCTGCTCCCTTGTCTCTATAATAATAACGCTTACTTATCTATTTCCATTATGGCAGATTTTTAAGCGATTGTACGATTAAATCCCAAAATTTATCATTATCGACTGCTGTTGCGACCTGCACCGGCCCTTCTGCAGCGGAAGTATCAATGACTGTTTCCCCGTACGTATGCTTTCCCACTGTTTCAACCTTTACCTCGGCCGATTCAAATGTAAACAGGGACGGCTGCAGGCATACTGCCACCGCGCAAGGGTCATGAACCGGTGGAAGCGTCAGCTGAAAATGCTCCTCGTAGGCACGCTGGAAGTGATCAAGAAGTTCATAGGTAAACTGGGCCGCCATTGTTGGTATCTCTTTAATCCTTTCCACCACGGCCTCGGAGGATAACGCCTGATGAGTAACATCGAGGCCGCACATCGTGATTGGAATACCGCTTGTAAAAACGATCTCTGCCGCTTCGGCATCCGCATAAATATTAAATTCTGCTGCAGGTGTCCAATTGCCAAATGTGCCGCCGCCCATAATCGACAGATGGCGGATACGACCAGCTGCCTTCGGATTTTTCCGGCACAGTAGTGCAATATTGGTAAGCGGGCCGGTCGCAATAACAGTAATTTCTTCCTCCGAATGAAGCAGTATATCTTCCATTACATCCACCGCGTGTCGTTCCTCCACCATATGTGTCGGCGCTGGAAGCTCCGGTCCGTCGAGGCCGGATTCCCCGTGAATAGAAGGAGCGTGCTCCGGCATGCGGACCATGGGCCTTCCCGCCCCTTCTGCCACTGGCACTCCACTCAGTCCTGCAGTATCAGCGGCCACTAAAGCGTTTCTTGTTGTTTTTCCTATATCAGCGTTTCCTGAAACAGTCGTCACAGCCCGGATATCCATGTCCGGATGGCCGGCTGCAAGAAATAATGCAATTACATCGTCGTGCCCAGGGTCCATATCCATAATTACTGGTGTTTTCATCTGCTGCTTCCTTTCTCTGCATAACTGTATGTTTATTCAAACCAAAAGCACCGCCGACCGGCGGTGCTTTCCTGCTTCGGACTCTGGCGCTTAAAGTCCTGCTTCGTAGTTCAATTTTTTAGACATTTCCCGGAACTGCTGCTCGTCAAATCCCGGCGCAAATTCTTCCGGAATATGGTCGAGGTTCGGAATTTCCCCTCCCTCCGGTGTCGGCATGTCGCTGACTACTTCGAGTTCACCCGGTGGTCCGACCGGTGTCGGTCCATTCCAGATCCGGTCAAGCATTGTGTAATCGTTATCGCTGAAACGATAGAGCTTACGGTGCGCGCCCTTCGCTTCATATTTCTGGGCGTGGTCATATTTACTGTTATCAAGGTCCGGCACCGGTAGCATTTTCGTTACATCCACGCCTGTTAATTTCTCCAGCGCTTTAGCATAGGCCACTACGTGCACTCCGCCGCGCACAAGCAGGTAGCCGCACAATTCACGGGCTGTTTCATTGTCGGTCATTTGATATACCCGCATCTTGTGCGTTCTTGCTCCGCATTCCAGGTAAAAATTGTGAAGCAGATCGTTGACGAGGTTACCGCTTGTAAAAACATTGTCCCCTGTCCACGGCGCTCCCATCGAATCCTTCGGTACAGCGTTTTGACCGGCAAAAATAAAGCTTTGTGGATTTCTTGCATCCATAGCTTCACTGAGCGGTGTGCTGTCCGGATTGGCCGGGTCCTGGCCGCTTTGGCTTGTGGAACCCTGCAGACATAAATTTATTGTATTGGCAACCAGCTCTACGTGTCCGAGTTCCTCAGCTGTAATGCTTGCAACTAAATCATAAAACGGGCGTAGCTGTTTTTTGCTGCGAAAATTAAACGACTGGAATAAATAGTTATTGAGCGTTGACATTTCACCGAATTTTCCACCTAAAAGCTCCTGTACGACGTTGGCTGAGTTAGCGTCTGGATTACTGGGCGTTGGGAGGTCGATCTGCAGTTTATCAATTCTCTTAAACACAATGATTCCTCCTATAGGTTTAAATTCGTATTTCGCTAGCAAAATACATTAACCTATTACCTTTCCTGCCATAAAGCAAACACTCGATTTCTTTATATTAACAATATTCATTCTTTTTACACAATTACTATTGTATGCAGAATTCACTGCCCTTCCGGCTTTGAACCCATGTTTAAAAGTAAGGGGCGGCAGGAATAATGATAATTAGTTTCACTACGAAAGGAAGGATTACCCATGGATAAGAACGAAGCAAAGAGACACGCACTCGATATCATTGACAGCAACAAAGTAGGCGTACTTGCCACGATTGAAGGCAACAAGCCCCACTCCCGCTATATGACGTTTTACAATGATAATTTCACCCTTCTCACACCGACGAGCAGCAAGACCCACAAGGCAGAGGAAATCGAAAAGAATTCCAACGTCCATATTCTGCTCGGCTACGACGGTGAAGGATACGGAGACGCTTTTGTTGAAATTTCCGGCAAAGCAGTAATCCGTCATGACCAGGAGACGAAGGAAAAGGTTTGGACTGACAGTGTGCAATCCTGGCTCGGTTCCCCGGACAACCCGGAATATATTGTCCTCGAAATCCAGCCGGACTCTATCCGCCTGATGAACTCCAAAGGAGACACTCCTGAGGAAATCGATTTTTCTTCTTAAGTCAATAATAGCCCCCGCCGGCACCAGTCCGGCGGGGGTTATTTTTATAAAGCCTTCCAGGCTTCTTGAATATCCATATCTCCTGCAAGCAGTTCGACCGTTTGTCCCCGGGCGTTCTCAATGTCGAGGGCTGCGATCATCGTGCGGGCAACGTCCTCCCTGGAAATATCTCTTTGTTCGGGGTTGGAAAGCTTTTCTGCAAGCTCAATTTTCCCTGTCCCCTTATCAAACGTAAGCTTTCCCGGACGAACAATCGTATATGGCAGTCCGCTGCTCCGCAGATGCTTATCTGCGTTCAGCTTTGCTTCTGCATAATGCTTAATAGGTCCCTGCGGATTGTCGACACCAATTCCGCTCAGCATAACGTAGTGCTTCACGTCCTGCACTCTTGCCGAATCAATGGTTTTTTTTGCCCCCTGCTGATCTACGCTCACTGTTTTTTCAGGCCCGGTTGAAGAGCCGGAGCCAGCGGCGAACATAACAGCATCCATGCCCTTCAAAGCGGCCGCCGTATTTTCTTCAAGGTCTGCAAGAATCGTGGATGCCGCACCCAGTTTTTTCAGCTCATCTGCCTGGGAGACTTCACGCACCATAGCATGCGGTGTATGCTCCGGGTGGGCTGCAAGCTGCTCCACCAGCAAACGGCCCGTATGTCCGTTCGCTCCTATGACTAATACATCCATTTTAATGCCTCCTTTTTTTACATTTGTTCCCTGCAGCCCTCAGTTTAAACGTCTTCCCCCGGCTTCTTACCCCACTCGTTTCGTGTTTCTCCCGGGCTCTCTCCACGTTTTTTTCGAAATTTCCCCGGTCTTGAATAGATAGAAAGAATCACCGCGGAAAAAATAAGAAAGATACCAAGTCCCTGCCAGCTGCTCAGCCTGTCCCCAAAAGCGAATACACCAATCACAATGGCCACCATCGGCTCCACAGTTGATAAAATCGCCGCTTTACCCGACTCGATATATTTCAGCCCGATCGTAAACAGTATATACGCAGCAATCGTGGAAAGAAGAATGCCTCCAAGACCGTACATCCACATCATCGGCTCCTGTATGGCTTCTTCGTTTGCCAAAAGGCCGCTGAAAGGAACCATCACCAACCCTCCGGCAAGCATCGTGTAGGCAGTGATCGTAATGGAATGATACTTCGGCGTTACAAATTTACCGAGAATACTGTACAGACCACAGCATAAACCAGAAAGCAAACCGATCATAAGAATCGGCAGCGACATTCCGCCTGCTCCGCCCGGAAGCAGGCCGGCCACCAGCGCACAGCCGGCGATGGTAAGCAAAATAGCCGCCAGCTTGTGCATTGTTATTTTTTCTTTAAATACAAACCTTGAAATGAGGGCTACAAACACCGGACTTGTGTAAAGAAGCACCACTGCAATCGAAAGCGAGGCTTCATTCATCACAGTGAAATAACACCAGTTAAAGAGGGCTATACTGCCGACGCCGAGCCCGATAAAGTGCGGCAGATCATACCACCGGACCTTTAGAAGATACGGACGAATCAGGGCTACAGCCAAAAAAAGAATCAGAGCTGAACCCGCCATGCGCACAGCCACTACCTGGTCGGGTTCGATATTGTACCTGTACATGTTCTGCACGAACAACCCCGTAAACCCCCAGAACGAAGCACCGGCAACAGCAAATAAATAAGCAGTGGATGGTTTCATAGCTGCTCCCCCTTGTATAAATCTTTTTCCTTCAGCTCCGCTATCATCTCAAATTTCCCTGGCCGCTTTCTATATATTTTTAATTATTCTTAAATAGTATTGACCTTCCCTGATCTTAAATGTTTGAAAAAATACAGCGCGAGGTATATTATACATTGCTACCGGGTATTATCCGGTAATTATGAAAGGATGGTTGCTATGCATACCAATTTTACAAAGCAGTATATAAACGGCTCCTGGGTGAGCGGCTCATCCAGCAAAACAATTGAAAATACTAATCCTTATAACGGCGAATCACTGGGAACAATAGCTTCCGCAGACGCCAATGACCTTGACCGCGCTTATCAGTCGGCCAATGATTATCAGAAAACCTGGGACGCCCACAGCCCAGCCGAAAAACAACAGTATATCCACCGGCTGTACGATGTTATGCAGAAACAGAAGGAAACCATTGTAGAATGGCTTATCAAGGAATCCGGAAGCAGCAGACTGAAGGCAGAAACTGAGTTCAACACAGCTTCCAACATTGTTTTTGAATCTGCGTCCTTCCCTAACCGGGTTCACGGAACGACTGCTCCTTCAAACACTCCCGGCAAAGAAAACTACACCTTCCGGTCGGGCAAAGGAGTTATTGGTGTTATCGGCCCATGGAACTTCCCGTTCCATCTTGCAATGAGAACAATTGCACCAGCAGTGGCAACAGGTAATACCGTCGTTGTTAAGCCAGCCTCCGACACACCGGTTACATCCGGACTGCTGATTGCAGCATTGTTTGAAGAAGCCGGATTTCCAGCAGGCGTCATTCACGTCACTGCCGGACGCGGCTCTGAAATTGGCGATGCCTTCGTCACTCATGAAGTACCGGCTCTGTTATCGTTCACCGGCTCCACGGAAGTCGGCACGCATATTGCTGAGCTTGCGGCGAAAAACTTAAAGGAAACCGCTCTTGAGCTTGGCGGCAACAATGCCATGGTCGTTCTTCAGGACGCCGAGGTGAAAAAAGCTGCCAAAGCAGCAGTATTCGGGTCCTTCCTTCACCAGGGACAGATTTGTCTCGCATTGAACCGCGTCATTGTTCATGATGACATTTACGACGAATTTGTCGAAGAGTTCACCCGTGTGGCAAAAACGTTAAAAGCTGGTGACCCTTCGGATGAAAATGTCATCGTCGGCCCGATCATTAATGAAGAACAGGTCAACAATATTGAGAACCTGGTTCAGGGTACAATTGATGCCGGAGCTAAACTTCAGACAGAGTTTGAAATCAACGGCCAGGTTATACCGCCGGTGGTTCTTTCCGAAGTAACTAATGACATGCCGGCAGCAAAGGATGAAGTCTTCGGCCCTGTTGCAACGTTAATCCGGGCATCGAGTGAGGACGAAGCCATCCGTATCGCAAACGATTCTCCTTACGGCTTGAGCGGCTCGGTCTTCACCCAGGACCGTTACCGGGGCATGCAGGCAGCGCGGCGTATTAATTCCGGCATGGTTCACGTAAACGACCAGTCTGTAAACGATGAAGCGCACCTGCCGTTTGGCGGCGAGAAGCAATCCGGTATCGGACGCTTTAACGGCGAATGGGTTTTAGATGAATTTACAACCGAGCAGTGGATCAGCGTACAGGCGCAGGACCGCCCTTATCCATTGTAAATTCTCCGGAAACCTGAAGATGAATTTGTTCTGTTTCCTTTTATTACCTTGCGGCCTGCCCTAAAATTGATTACTCTGTAAAGAGAGGGGTAAGGAGGTTTGGAAGTGGAACAAGAAAAAGACGTAAAAATATTTGATAAAGACGAACTTTTGTATTTTGATGGAAAAGAGTGTCGGATGATCGCAGAATATGAACGTACAATTTGTGTTGAATACGTTCATTACCCGTTCGCCGGCCAGGAGGAAGAATTTCCGTATCCACGCGTTATTCTCCGCAAAGGAGAAGTCGAGCGCTCAGCGGTCTAAACGAAAAGTTTGCTTTAAAATAACAGCAAAAACAGGGACTGTCCTTTTCCGGGGCAGTTCCTATTTTTATGTTTCTTCACCCTCGGAGGGAAGGGCAGAAGTTTTTTATTTTTTTGTCTGAAACCACCCTGGACTTCCGGCAAAACGTTGATAAGCCTTAAAGATGTCCTGCTTTTGATCCCCTTCCGCTGCTGCGAGCCGGAATGCTTTTTCATTTGCTTCTTTTGTTCTTCCCGGGTGCTGTTGTTGTCAATAAAATGAGCGGAAATCGTCGCACCCCAGGCGTCCGGTGAACGCCGGTGTCCTCTTTGGCTCTTCCATAAAACAGCAAAAATCCCCACCGCCATTACTGCGGCTGTCTTTTTTAAGTAGCGGCGCCGGCATTCACCTATATAGGTATCTCGCATAAAAATCTCCCTTTCCTTAACTATTAAAAGCTGCTGTCTAAATTTTAACATTCCCATGCGTTTATCCATCTCTAAAAATATTTTCACCAAAATAAGTTGACACGTTCTCCAATCTATTTTAAAGTATTTATATACCCATAGGGGTAATAAATCAAAGAACGGGTAAATATCAATGAGAGTTTACGAAAAATTTTTCATTATTTTTATACCCCAACCCGTAAATGTATTTAACTTAAGGAGAGATTAGATGCAGGAAACCAAAAAGACCACCATTGTATTATTCAGCGGCGACTACGACAAAGCCATGGCAGCCTACATTATCGCCAACGGCGCCGCTGCGTACGATCACGAGGTCACCATTTTTCACACGTTCTGGGGATTGAATGCCCTCCGCAAACCGGAAAAGCAAAGCATCGTTAAAGGAAAACTCGAAGCGATGTTCGGCAAAATGATGCCCCGGGGAGCCGATCGCATGGGTCTTTCCAACATGAACTTTCTTGGCATTGGGCCAAAACTGATTAAGAAAGTCATGAAAAAACACAATGCCATGCCGCTGCCGGAGCTGATCGATATGGCCCGGGAACAGGACGTACGGCTGATCGGCTGTACCATGACCATGGATCTGCTCGGGCTTGATGAAAAAGAGCTGCGCGATGACATTGAATACGCCGGCGTTGCGGCCTATCTGGGCGAAGCGTCTGAAGGTCATGTGAATTTATTCATTTAAACTTCATTTTCTGGATGACTTCCTGGTACGAATCAAAAATTTAATTTAAAGGAGAAATAATAAATGGAACCAAAAACAACAATTGATGCTAAAGGACTTGCCTGCCCACAGCCGATTCTGAAAACCAAAAAAGCTATTAAAGACATGGAGAGCGGTGAGGTGCTTGAGCTGCACGCGACCGACAAAGGAGCGCAGAGCGACTTAACGGCCTGGACGAAAGCCGGCGGCCACGAACTGCTCGACCACAGCGAAGACAATGGCGTCTATAAATTCTGGATTCAAAAAGGCTAACAATATCGTCACCCGGGGAAGCCATGGATGTGCTTCCCCTCAAGGGAGGTTTTTCCATTGTCACTGCTGTTTATCGTCGTGATTTTCCTCCTGGGGTTTGTCGGTTCCTTTGTTTCCGGCATGGTTGGGATCGGCGGCTCGATCATCAAATACCCCATGCTGTTATACATTCCCCCGCTGCTCGGGGTGGCGGCCTTTTCCGCCCATGAAGTGTCCGGCATCAGTGCCGTTCAGGTCTTTTTTGCCACCATCGGCGGCGTCTGGGCGTACCGCAAAGGCGGCTATCTGAACGGCCAGCTGATTTTGTATATGGGCGGAAGTATTCTGATCGGCAGCTTTATCGGCGCCTATGCCTCGAATTTCTTCAGCGAAGCTGGCGTCAACATGGTGTATGCCCTGCTTGCGACCATCGCCGTGGTGATGATGTTTGTACCGAAAAAAGGCCTGGACGACCAGGACCTTACACGGATTACGTTCCATAAGCCTCTCGCCGCTGGATTGTCATTCGTGGTCGGGATCGGGTCCGGCATCGTCGGGGCCGCCGGCGCATTTATCCTCGTGCCCATCATGCTCGTCGTATTAAAAATCCCGACCCGGATGACGATCGCGACGTCGCTTGCCGTCACCCTGATCTCGTCCATCGGAGCGACCGTTGGCAAGGTGGCGACCGGCCAGGTGCTGTACGGCCCGGCCCTGATCATGATTGCTGCCAGCCTGATCGCAGCACCGCTCGGGGCCCAAGCCGGTCAGAAGGTCAACACGAAGCTTCTGCAAAGTATATTGGCCGTGATCATTTTAGCGACCGCTGTTCAAATATGGATCCAGATTATTAATGGATAAAACGTTTGCCACTATACAGTACCGGGTATTCGTCAGTATAGAGAACGAACAAGGAGGCATTTCTATGTTTCATTATACCGTCACCACCTCGAAGTCTGTCCGTACAGCCGTTGAGGATCTTGAAGCCAACCTGAAAGAAATTGGTTTTGGCGTGCTTTGGCATTTGGATCTGCAGGGCAAATTACAGGACAAAGGCATCGATTTTCCGGACCAGCACCGGGTACTTGAAGTGTGCAATCCGAAAGAAGCGGAGCAGGTCTTAAACCAAAATAAGCTGATCGGCAATTTTCTGCCATGTAAAATCACTGTGTACGAAGAAGAAGGATCCACGTATATCAGCATGCCCCGCCCCTCTGTATTGATGGAACTGGCCGAAGAACCAGCATTAACAGCGACAGCCGAGGATATCGAACAGCGCTTGAAGCAGGGCATCGATCAGACCGTGTAAAATTTTTTAGAAGCCTATATACCCTTATAGGTATTATAAACAGATAATTATTCGATCCACAAAGCAATAATCAAAATATGAGGTGATCCCCTATGACAGAAGAAAAACGCATCAAAGAAGTACAGCCAAAAGACGTTCAGCAGGAACTCGAACAAGGCAGCGGCGTCCAGGTGATTGACGTCCGGGAGGACGAAGAACTCGACGAAGGACGCATTCCTGAATCGGTTCACATCCCTGTGGGAGATATCTCTTCGCGGATGAACGAACTCGCCCCCACACAGTCCTATGTCACCGTCTGCCGCTCCGGGAAACGCAGTGCCCGGGCAGCCGAAGCCCTCCAGGACCATGGCTTTAACGTCCGCAGCATGGCGGGCGGCATGAACGAATGGACCGGAAAAACCGAGTAACATCTATTCTACCTTGAAGGAGCGATGATTCATGTATTTGAAATATTTTTATGACACGTCACTGGCCCAGGCATCCTATATGATCGGCTGCCAGGCGACCGGCGAGGCAGCCGTGATCGACCCGTCCCGTAACATTGAAGACTATCTGCAGATCGCCCGCGAACAGGGCTTCCGTATTACCGGAGCATTTGAGACCCATATTCATGCGGACTTTGTTTCCGGCGTGACCGAGCTTGCCCGCCGGACCGGCGCCACCATCTATTATTCCACCGAAGGCGCTGACAACGGCGGCTATGAATGGGACCAGGACCTGCCACTGCACGGCGTGACCCATGGGGACGAGATTTATGTCGGCAACATCAAACTGAGAGCTCTGCACACGCCGGGCCATACCCCGGAGCACGTTTCCTATGAGCTCACCGACGGAGCCGCCACCGATCGTCCGATGGGCGTATTTACCGGCGATTTTGTCTTCGTCGGCGATGTTGGCCGTCCGGATCTGCTTGAAAAATCCGTCGGTGTGAAGGATTCCGCGGATAAAGGGGCCCGCCAGATGTTCGAGTCCCTTCAGCAGTTCAAGGAATACGGGGATTATATGCAGATCTGGCCGGGCCACGGTGCCGGCAGCGCCTGCGGCAAAGCACTCGGCGCCGTCCCAACGAGCACCGTCGGCTACGAGCGGATGACCAATCCCGCGTTTCAGCCGACCGACGAGCAGGCCTTCGTGGACTTTCTCCTCGACGGCCAGAGCGAGCCGCCAACGTATTTTGCCAAAATGAAAGAAGTAAACAAGCAGGCTATGACCCCGCTCGCTGAGATCCCGGCGGCGGTGGAAATGCAGGGCACCGGCGATGACGTGGCCGCCCTGGCCGAGCAAGATCATACGATGGTCGTCGATACCCGCAGCGCCGCCACCTTCGCGATGGGAAGCATTCCGGGCACCATCAACCTGCCGTATCCCGGCTCCTTCGCCGAATGGATGGGCCGGCTGGCCGATTATGAGGCGGACATTTACCTGCTCGCTGATCCAGCCGACTACCACGAGCTGCGCCGGATTCTCACCGGCATGGGCATGGACCGCCTGAAGGGGTTCTTTGCCACTTCGATCGTCGCCAGCGCCTCGAACCTGCGCACGTACGTGAACGAAACGCCGAAGCAGGTCGAAGAGCGCCGCCGCCACCAGGATGTGCAGATTCTCGACGTCCGTTACCAGGACGAATGGGATCAGTCGCACGTGCCGGACGCGGTCCATGTGTCGCTCCAGCAGCTGCCAGACCGTACGAACGAACTTTCCACGGAGCAGCCGGTCGCGGTGCATTGTGCCTCGGGCAAACGCTCCGCGATCGCCGCCAGCATTCTCCAGAATCACGGCTTTGACGTGATCAACGTAGAGGGCGGTTTCATGAAATGGAAAAAAGATCAGCTCGAAACGACCAGCTGAGCGTAAAAACCGGCAATTAAAATATTGGGGGCTCTGTATAATGCAGGGCCCCCTTCCAATGTTCAAGGAGGAACGGATATGAGTCACCGCTTTGACCCCGCCAAGTCCAAAAAGCTATGGAGCGAAGAACGACAGCAGGCCCTTCCGATGTCGAAGCTGCTGCCGCTTATAAATATTCAGAAGACGGATGTGATCGCGGATATCGGTGCCGGGAATGGCTACTTCACCCTTCCGATGGCCGAACAGGCCCGCCACGTATACGCGGTCGATATCGAGGACCAGATGTTAACCGAATTGAAGGCCTATGCCGAAGAAGCCCGCGCCTCCAATATCACGCTTCTTTTATCCAGCCTGGAAAAACTTTCCTTATCAGAGGACCAGGTCCAAAAAATCGTTGTGGCCTTTGTGATGCACGAAATCGACGACATGGACCAGGTCTTCGCAGAACTCCGGCGCGTGCTGCAGCCCGGAGGCACCATTTTCTTTTACGAATGGGAAGCCGCCCCCACCGACTCCGGTCCGCCACTGGAAATCCGGCTGCCATCCGCCTCTTTTGCTCAAACGGTTGCGTCCTATGGTTTTACTACCACAACGCATGTTATCAACGACAGCCATTACATGGTAGAGGCTGTTGAAAGGTGAAGCTTTCCGCAAAAACTTTGTTGGAGAACGCTCTCATTCCAAGTTTACGGCTAAAACATTAAAGTCTTTACAGGAAAGATCCCGCAGATACCCCATTAATTATTAAGAAAGGAGGGGAAACGATGAAGACTACGACTTCTGCCATCGGAATTGTTGAAAATCGGCTTCCTTTTTTTCTATTGGTGCTGATCAACGTCTTTGTCGGCTCCATGGTGGGACTAGAGCGTACCGTTCTTCCGTTAATAGGCGAGGAACTGTTTGGCCTCGCCTCGGCCAGTGCTGCCCTGTCCTTTATTGTCAGCTTTGGGTTTTCTAAAGCCCTGGTCAACCTTCTGGCCGGTACGCTTGCCGACCGCTTTGGACGCAAGCAGATATTACTGGCTGGATGGGCTGCCGGTTTTTTTGTGCCCCTTCTGATTATTTTTGCCTCTTCCTGGTGGATGATTATCGTCGCCAATATCTTCTTAGGCATCAACCAGGGACTGACCTGGTCGATGACCGTGAATATGAAGGTGGACCTGGCGAAACCGACCCAGCGCGGGACAGCGGTTGGCCTGAATGAATTTGCCGGTTATATGGGCCTTTCCGTGATGGCCGCCGTTTCCGGCTATGTTGCTTCCACAACCTCGCTGCGTCCCGAACCCTTTCTTCTCGGCTTCGGTATCGTCGGTATAGGATTACTGCTTTCGCTATTCGTTCCTGATACGAGCAGACAGGTGGCACGTCAGACGGCTTCCGGAGAAGTCTCTCTGTCCTTTTGGCAGGCCTTTTCCCAAACCACCTGGAAGCAGCCGGCCCTGTCGAGCTTCAGCTTTGCCGGACTGACGACCAATCTTAAGGATGGCATGGCCTGGGGCTTGTTTCCTCTTTTCTTTGCGTCTGGCGGGTTACCTGTCAGTCAGATTGGCATTATTGTGGCAGCATACCCCCTCGCCTGGGGGATCACCCAATTGGTTACCGGTCCCTGGAGCGATGTGATCGGCCGCAAGCGCTTGATTGTTGGCGGTCTCTGGCTTCAGGCCTTTTCCCTTTGGGCCCTGCTTGCCGGTTCTTCCTACGGATGGTGGCTCGGAAGCTCCGTGCTGCTCGGTCTCGGGACGGCGATGGTGTATCCGGTCCTCATCGCCGCAGTCAGCGACACAGCTCCCGCTCCCTGGCGGGCCAAAGCGAACGGGGTGTACCGTTTCTGGCGGGACAGCGGGTATGCCTTCGGGGCCTTGCTCGCCGGCCTGTTCGTGGACACGCTGAACGCTTCATGGGCGATTGGCCTGGTGGCAATTCTTCCATTTGCCGCCGGCCTCGTCACACTTATACGCATGCAGGAATCATTAAACAAAATATGAATGCCCCGGCCGCAATTGATATTTACAGCATTTTTTCCATAACTACGACCCCGAACGGAGGGTGTCCTTCTCTGGCTGCAGTATATTCCCTGACTGCCCCGTAGCCCATCCGTTCATACATACGAATGTTTCCTGGCGTTGATGCCCGCACTTTACAATACACGCCTTTAAAATGTTCCTCTGCTGCGGTTTCCTCCACCCAGCGGACAAGTGCGGCAGCAGCGCCGTGGCCGCGATAGGATGGCCGGACCGATAAACGGTGAAAATAGATATATTCTTCCTCAGACCGAAAACGGATCATCGCTGCCGCTTCCCCGTCCTTCCACCAGACGGCCGCCCGCTCTCCCTGCTCCAGTCCAGACTGAATCGCTTCTGTCGTTTCCTCAATGGCTCCTGACGGCGGCGTTTCGTTCCTGTACTCCCAAAACGCTTCGTACATAATCGCGTTAATCAGAGCTGCTTCTGACGGTCCTGCTTCTTTAATTTCTTTCATTCTTTTCCTCCTGGCGCCTTCCGAGTCAATGCATATGATCATTTATCGTACCATATTTGTCTTTGTTGTTCAGGCACCAAAAAAAGAACCTGCGCTGTCGCAGGTTCTTCTCATCAGCTTGCAAAAACGTGCTGGCCGATAGATAAATTCGGGGAGCGTGTCCAAATCCAATCAGAGGTGACATCCTCTGGATTGTAGTAATACATCGAACCATAGGACGGGTCATAGCCATTCCATGCCTGCCTGACCGCTTCATATGCTGTCTGGTCCGGTGTCATGCTGTACTGTCCGTCAGCTACTGCAGTAAAAGCATTCTGCTGCTGAATGACGCCGTTTACGTTATTCGGGAATTCTGCAGATTCAAGACGGTTTAAAATAACCGCTGCCACACCTATCTGCCCTTCGAATGATTCTCCGCGGGCTTCCCCGTATACCGCCTTCGCAACTGACGTAACTTCATTTATGCGGCTGGTTGTCTGCGGACCCGCCGCACCGTCCACGGTTAAACCAAAATCACTTTGAAACTGCTGCACTGCCTGTGTTGTTGCTGAGCCGTAATAACCGGTCGCATTCGTATGTAAGTATCCCATCTGTATTAAATCCTGCTGAAGCGCCGTTACTTCCGGTCCCTGTGCTTCCGTTTCCAGCATAGATGCCTTAGTGACAGCCGGTGAAGCGAAAATAAAGATTGTAGCCATGATTGCAAAAATAGTACTGAATAATAATTTCTTTTTCACTTTTTCACCTCCAAACACAATTGTATCCAAAAAATTCAATTTTCTAAACAAATTTCCTTCGTTTCAGGAAAAGTATATAACAAGGTACTAAGTGCTGGTATTAAACTGTTCCAATTTTTACCAATAAAAAAAGACTCCCCATGAAAATGGGAGTCCTGAACTTTATTTTAAGAAGCTTTGTCCGGTTTGTCCGTATTTTTACTTTTATCCTTCGTTTCAATATCTGTTTCTTCTCTCAGCGCTTTAAACAGCGAGTAGACCATCAGTATCATCACAATAGAAAATGGGAGCGCTGATATGATCATGACGTTCTGCAAAGCATCTATTCCTCCGGAATAAAGCAGAACGGCCGCTGTAGCCGAGAGCATAATTCCCCAGATAAACTTTACGACTGCGGACGGATTTAATGCCCCGTTCGATGTCTGCATACCAAGCACAAACGTTGCAGAATCGGCAGACGTAATAAAGAAAGAAATAATCAAAAGGAGTGTAATAACAGACAACACCGTGCTAAGCGCGTAATTATCAAATACGCCAAAGATGGCTTCCTCGGCAGCCAGGGAGGAAATGTCTGCGAGACCAGTGCTCTGGACGTTTAATGTAGCACCGCCAAACAGGGAGAACCAGATAAAGCTGACAATCGACGGAACCAGAATAACGCCAATGGTAAATTCCTTCAATGTCCGCCCTCTCGATACACGGGCAATAAATATACCCACAAATGGCGACCACGAGATCCACCAGGCCCAGTAGAAGATGGTCCACGCATTAATCCATTCCCTCGCGCTGTCGGACGTCGGAGCGATCCGGAAGCTCATGCTCGGAAGCGACTGCAGATACGTGCCGATCGTATTTGTGAACAAATTCATGGAAAATAACGTCGGGCCGACAAAAATCATTAAAATAAACAGAATGACCGTTAAGTATATGTTCGCATTACTCAGGAACTTGATTCCTTTATTTAAACCGGTATACGCTGACACCAGGAACAGCACGGTAATAACAATAATAACAATCAGCTGCACCGTATAATTGTTCGGGGTATCAAACAAATACGCCATACCGCCGGACACCTGCGCTGCTCCGATACCAAGGGTAGTTGCAATACCTGATACCGTTGCAACCAATGCAATAATGTCCACTACTTTTCCGCCGATGCCTTTTTCGTTCATAATCGGGCTGAGCATGGCGCTTACCATGCCCGGGGCGCCGCGCCGGAACGTAAAATACGCAAAACAGATAGCCGTAATACCGTAAATCGCCCACGGGTGTATCCCCCAGTGCAGGAACATGTAACGCATGGAATCAACAAGCGCCTGGTCCGTTCCGACCTCTGCTTCCGGGGCGTTCGTGGCATAGTGCGATACTGTTTCCGCCCCGCTCCAGAATACAAGCCCTACGCCCATGCCGGCGCTGAACAGCATGGCAAACCAGGTGGGATAGCTGTATTCCGGCCGGTCCTCAGGTCTTCCGAGACGGATATTTCCATACCTGCTGAAAATAAAGTAAATACACAAAAGCACAAACGCCGATACAATTAAAAGATAATACCACCCAAAACGGTTTGATACGAATGTCTGCACTGCGGAAGTGGCATTAAAAAACGATTCCGGGACTGCAACTCCGACAACCGCCATAATAAGTAGTATTACCAGGGCTCCGTAAAAAACAAAGCCTACTCTTGGTTTTTGATTGTCCACGATGGGGACCCCTTCCTGTTTATGTATGCTGAAATTTATGGAACTTTTGCATTATGCAGAATCAAACGAAAAATAACAAATACACTAATTTCATAGAATTTACCGTAATTCGCGGTATTTTGTGATTACGTGAGATAACCTCATTATATAATCATATCACCGTCTATATCGCGAATTAACTGTTTTTTCCGGAAAAATAATGAAAGGACGGTAGGTTTTCTTACGCTATTTTTCTTTCTTTAAGCCTTACACCACCGCAAACACGCTTCATTATCCTTTATTTTCCTAATGCAAGCTGTTTTTTTGCTTCCACAGAGGGAATATGATTTCATATATATGCGTATAAAAATCCGACAACCTTATTCAAATAAAATTCCATCATTTTGGAGGCAGCAGTATGATTATGACCATCTTTTCCACAAAAGCCGAGCGGCTGCAGCAGCTCGAAGAAACGGTACGGGGATTCGCAGAACGGACAGAGGAGCATGACCAGAACGGCACCTTTCCAGTCGAAAATATCGATGCACTAAAAAGTATTGGCTATCCGGCCTTAACGGCCCCGGCTGCTTTTGGCGGCATTGATGCCGGCCTGCTTGAACTCGTGGAAGCCCAGGAGCTTATCGCCCGCTACGACGGATCCACCTCGCTTGCTATTGGCTGGCACGTCGGGATCGTTAAAAATTTAAACGAAACACGGCCGTGGGAGGAGCATTTGTACAGCCATGTCATGAACAACGTCGTTGCAAACGGAGCCGTCCTGAACAATATCGCGACCGAAGCTGCGACCGGCAGTCCAACCCGCGGCGGCACGCCGGGCACTATCGCTGAGCTTCAACACAGCGAATGGGTGCTGAACGGACGGAAAACCTTCGCCACCATGTCGCCCGTGCTTGATTACTATATCGTAACGGCCCATATTGCGGAAGAAGATGCTACAGCCTACTTTGTTGTGCCAAAGGAAGCTGCAGGAATATCTATTGTCGACACGTGGGATTCAATTGCCATGCGCGCGACCGGCAGTCATGATGTTGTGCTTGAAAACGTCCGGGTGCCAGAAAACCATCTGGCCCAATATATCGTTCCCGGCAATAAACCGGCTGCCGGATGGCTTCTGCACATTCCTGCCTGTTACCTGGGAATTGCACAGGCCGCAGCTGATGAAGCTGCCCGTTTTGCTGCTTCCTACTCTCCGAACAGCATTAATGGAACGATCTCGGAGCTGCCGAACGTGCGGGAAAAACTCGGCCGGATGGAGCTCAAACTTCTGCAAAGCAGGCATTTCCTCCATTCTGTTGCGCTAAAATGGGATGAATCCAGCACCGAAACGAGACAGCAGATGAAAGGCGAATTAGGCGCAGCCAAAACGAGCATTGTAAACGAAGCCGTCGAAGTAGTTGACCTTGCCATGCGGGTTGCCGGGGCCAGAAGTCTTTCCGCTTCCAGCCCGCTGCAGCGTCACTACCGTGATATCCGCGCTGGACTTCACAATCCTCCTATGGACGATATGGTCATTGACCAGCTCGCCGGCCGGCTTCTGGGTTATCAGCCTCCTTCGTCCTAAGAAACCGCACGCAGCGGTTTCTTTTTTTATGCCGTTTCCTGCACCCCATTTCTATTATACGTTTGTAATATGCATCCTGATGGTATAAATAAAAATGTACGCATGATTTCAATATGAGAAAGGATGTTGCACATGGATCCTAGAGATATGCAGAACGGAAGCACCCCGAGACAGCGCCAGGACAAACAGCCGGGTATTGAATCGAAGATGGAGCCGCTCCCGGCTCATCCCACTGATTACCAGGGCACCGGGAAACTCAAAGGAAAAGCCGCGCTTATCACCGGCGGCGACAGCGGTATCGGACGCTCTGTAGCCCTTCTTTATGCCAAAGAGGGAGCCAATGTCGCCATTTCCTACCTTGACGAACACGACGATGCTGAAGAAACGAAACGCATGGTTGAAGCAGAAGGAGGCAGGTGCCTGCTGCTTCCCGGAGATATTAAAGAGGAGTCCCATTGTATCGATCTCGTGAAACAAACGGCGGAGGAGTTTGGCGGATTAAACATTCTCGTCAATAACGCAGCGATCCAGCACGTCCACGAAAACGTCGAGGATATCCCGTCTGATGAATTTGAGGATGTGTTCCGCACCAACTTTTTCTCCCAGTTTTATTTAACAAAAGCAGCAATGGATTATTTATCAGAAGGCGACTCGATCATTTCCACCTCTTCAATCAACGCCTTCCGCGGCAATCCAATTCTTATGGATTACTCCGCGACAAAAGGAGCGATCACTGCCTTTATGCGAAGCATCGCCCAGAGCCTCGCTTCGAAAGGCATCCGGGTGAACAGTGTTGCTCCGGGACCTGTATGGACACCACTTATTCCTTCTTCATTTAATGAAGACGGGGTGGAGGATTTCGGACAGGACACACTGATGAACCGTCCCGGCCAGCCATCAGAACACGCATGGCCATATGTGATGCTTGCTTCTGACGAAGCCTCCTACATGACCGGCCAGACGATTCATATTAACGGAGGCGCCTACACGTCTTCTTAATGCATAAAAAGGCTTCGAATCCACTGAGGATTCGAAGCCTTTTTTACTTTAGCTTGACCTGAATTGTTTCAACCGCATTATAGCCGTATCCCTTCTGATTCCAAAAGGCCTGCATTGGCTGCTGGCGGCCGCTGGCATCACAGGCTCTCGCCATTAATGTATATTCTCCGGCCGCAGCATCCTTCCACTCACAGAACCATTTCGTCCATGTGTACGGCGCGCTGCTTTGAGGCTCAAGCTGTGCCTCCACCCATGTCTGGCCGCCGTCCGTACTTACTTCGACCAGCTCGATGGCAGCCTCGCCCGACCAGGCAATGCCTTCTATTTCGTGCGTTCCTTCTTTTTTAATTTCCATATCGGCAGGAGACTGGATAATGCTATTTACATTCATGGTTGTCACCGGAAAAGCGTCCTTCCGGCTGTTTTTGTGAGGATAATAAACATAATCAATCGCCTGAAAGGGCCCTTCAAACGTTTCTTTACTCACCGTGACGCGCTCAATCCATTTCATGGAAGCCATCGCGTACCATCCCGGCACGATTAATCGAAGCGGAGCTCCGTGTTTAAAAGAGAGTGGCTGGCCATTGTATTCGTAGGCGATGATAGTATCCGGGTCCATCGCTTTTTCCACCGGCAGGCTCCGGGTGTAGGTGTAGACATCCTTTTTGTCAGGACGTTCTCCCGCGTCTCCTGCAGCAGTGATAACTTCCACGGCTGCTTCCTTATCCCAACCGGCTTTCCCAAGCAGGGTTTTCAGCGGCACTCCCCTCCATTTCCCCTGACTGATGGCTCCTTTTCCCCATGGCTCACCGAAGGTTTTGGGCTCAAATAAACTTCTTTTGTTCCCTGCACATTCAAGCACTGTTTCTACTGTCCGTGATGGGAGCGCCTGAATATCCTCGAGCGAAATAAACCCCGGGCTGTCCACGAGCCCGTCAATTGTAAAACCCGTCGCCGGCTCCTGCGGGTACGAAAAGTGATTGCGCCGGTAGAACAACGAAGAATGCACGTGTTCGTTTCCGACAAATGGAATCGGTGTCTCCTGATTTTCCGGCTCAAGGCTTAACGTTTTTAGATACAACTCTTCCGGAGCTTTTTTTGAACACATATTCTCTCCCTTCTTTTTCAGCCGCCAAACGAGTAGGTTGGCATGCCCGGCACCTCGGTACGGATATGAAACAGTCCACCTGCATGTGGTTCTTCGCGAAGCTCCTCTTCAGAAAGCTCCCCTCTCGCTGTTGTAATGTACAGATCCTTTAAATCTTCGCCGCCAAATACACAGGAGGTCGTTCTCTGGGCCGGCACGGTCACTGTTTCCAGACGTTCACTCGTCTGTGGATTCCAGCGTTCAACTTTTCCGAGGCGATGCAGTGCAATCCAAAGCATGCCTTCCTGATCTATGCACATCCCGTCCGGGGAGCCTTCCTGAAACGTAATCGCTGTCCGTTTGCCCGTGATTTCCCCCGTAGCAGCATTCAAGTCATATGCCATGACTTTTTTGGTCGGTGTGTCGATGTAATACATCATGCTTCCATCTTCCGTCCATGCCAGTCCGTTTGAAATAGTGACGCTGTCAAAAATCGTATCGAGGCTCATATCTTTATTCAGGCGGTATAAAGCAGCTTCCCCTGTGCCGCGTCCGACCGCCATCGTTCCAGCCCAGAAGCGTCCGGATGGGTCACATTTACCGTCATTAAACCGGTTGCCCGGCTTGTCTGCTTCCGGATCTATAATTGCTTCCTTCTCCCCGGAAACGAGATCGTAGGAATAGAAGCCATCCCTAAGGGCAAGCATCATTCCCCCTTTTTCTCTCGGCACCGCAGCACATACGTGCTGATCGAGCTTACGTTCATAGTGCCGTCCTGAAGCAGGATGATATTCCATCAATTTAAACCCATCAATATCAACCCAGTATAAAACGCCGCGCCCGGCGTCCCAGCTCGGGCCTTCCCCAAGCTCTGCTTTCTGATCTATTACAAGTGCTGCTTCTCTCATCCTGTTTTCCTCCTCTTCATTATTCTAATGTTCTTCTTCCCCGTCCTTTCTATGTTTAATGCCGCTAAAAGCAACTTTCTTTACTTTTCATCAGTTTAAAGTTAAACTGACAGCAGTTATAAAGGAGTCAATGCTTATGAATAAAACCAGACTGGGCCTGCTGCTGTGGTTTCGGCTCGCACGTGTATATGAGCAGAACCTCAGCCGCTCAGCCGCTCATTTAAAGCAGGCGGGGCTCAGCCCGCCGCAGTTCGATATCCTTGCGCAGGTGCACGCCCATCAGCCGATTACCCAAAAGGAGCTCGCGGGTAAGCTGTTTGTTACGAAAGGAAGTGTCACCTATCTTTTGAAAAAGCTCGAGAAAGAAGGACTTGTCACGCGCAGACAGACCTGGAAAGAAAAACATATTTCCCTGACCCCGCAAGGACTTGCCGCCCTTGAAGCAGTTGCTCCGGGGCAGGAAGATTTTCAGGCCGCCCAGTTTGACGGTCTGACAGATGCAGAAAAACGGGAACTGCTGCGGCTGCTCCGCAAACTGCAGAAAACAACAAGGGAGGAGAAATCATCATGCAGCTGAAAGGTATTCACCACGTCTCTTCATTAACAGCAAACGCCCGCCGTAATGTCGATTTCTATACGAACGTTCTCGGCTTGCGGCTCGTCAAAAAAACGGTCAATCAGGACGACACGTCTGTCTACCATTTATTCTACGGGGACGAACGGGGTAATCCCGGCACTGAAGTTACTTTTTTTGAAATCCCAATGGCCGCCTCCAACAAGCGCGGCACCAACAGTATTACGAATGTCTCTCTCCGTGTGCCCGGGGACCGCGCACTCGAATACTGGAAACAGCGGTTTGAAGAGCACTCTGTACAGCACGGTGATATTCAGAAGCAGGCGGGACGGCTCGTCCTGCCATTCGAAGACCCCGAGGGCCACCGGATGCAGTTCGTGTCTGATGAGCACGATCAGGGCGTGGAACCCGGCATTCCGTGGGAGCATTCAAATGCCTCCCGCGCAAACGGAGCCACCGGTCTCGGTCCGGTCCGTTTAACCGTTAAAACAGCTGAACCGACGGCCGCGGTGCTGAAGGATATAATGGGTTTTTCCGAAATTCAATCCTATCCTCACCCAGATGATACCGATCTGCCGGACATTCGTGTCTTTGAAACAGGAAAAGGAGGGTCCGGTGCCGAAATTCATATAGAAACCCGCAGCGACCTGTCTGCCGAGCGTCAGGGGCGGGGTGCTGTGCACCATGTAGCTTTCCGGGTGGAGAATGCAGACGAACTGCAGCAGTGGATTGAACGTATTAAAAACGCCCGGCTTCCGAACTCCGGATTCGTGGAACGCTATTATTTCCAATCGCTGTACTTCCGCGAACCAAACGGCATTCTTTTTGAACTGGCTACCGACGGTCCGGGATTTGAAGGGGATGAATCGTTTGAACACCTGGGAGAGAGCCTTGCCCTGCCGCCTTTTCTTGAACCCAGGCGTTCAGAAATCGAAGCACGTTTAAAGCCGATTGATTAAGTAATCAGGGACGGAGGAGAGGTTTGATGAAGCACATATTTCAACCAGGCAGCAGCACTGCCCCGACTATTTTAATCCTGCACGGCACCGGGGGCACCGAAAAGGATTTCCTCGAAGCAGGGCGGCTGATTGATCCGGAAGCCAACATCTTAAGTGTCCGCGGCAACGTGGTCGAAGACGGCATACACCGCTATTTCGCCAGGCTTGCCGACGGCTCGATTGACGAAAAAGACCTGATTTTCCGTACCCAGCAGCTTCATCAATTCCTCGAGGAAAGCGCCGGCCGCTATCATTTTAATCTTCATACAATTATCGTGTTCGGTTATTCCAACGGAGCTACCATGGGAGCGAGCCTGCTTTTTCATTATGCGCGCTCAGTCACCCGGGCTTTTCTCCACCACCCGATGGTGCCACGACGGGATGTGCCTCTTCCCTCCCTTTCCGGCAGCAGCATTTTTATCGGCGCCGCTACAAATGATCCCATCTGTCTCCCGGAGGAGGCTGAAACCCTTTATCACCTATTTGAAGAAGCAGGGGCTTCAGTAGAACTCTACTGGGGGCATGAAGGCCACCAGATTACCACAGAAGAAATAGAGGCCGGTGCCACGTGGTATCAACGCGTCATACAGGAATAAACAAGGCAGCATAAAAAAACTGCCTCCCGTTCAGGGAAGCAGTGCTGCTGTTACTGCGTTTCAAGCACCTGCTTGAAATCGTCGTTTTCTTTGATTTTTTCTTCCGCATAAGGGCAGCGGGGAACGATCGTTTTGTTTTCCGCTTTTGCTTTTTCCACCACATTGCGGACCAATTCTTTTCCTACGCCTTTTCCTTGCTCTTCATCGATTACTTTGGTACTATCGATGACAATGCTTTGTTCACCTTCTTCAAAAAATGAAATGTCACCAATAACCTTGCCATCCTGCTCGGCAGTAAATCTGTTATCATAATGTTTTATTTCCATGAAAAGAAACTCCCTTCGTTTAAACGTTGTTACTAAATAATTCATTACCGTTTCCGGCGGATCATAAACATCGGAAACAATAACAAGAAGCCTTTACACATATCGAGGCAGCTGTTATGATGAAGTATGTGCTTAAAAATATGAATGCCACGAATATTATGAAAAGGAGTGAGAACCTTGGCTAAACAATCTAAACTCGCAAAAGAGCGTAAGCGCGAAGAAACGGTAGCGAAATACGCTGAACTCCGCCGTGAGTTAAAAGAAAAAGGCGATTATGAGGCACTGCAGAAGCTTCCTCGTGACGCTTCTCCAACACGCCTTCACAATAGATGTTCGATTTCCGGTCGTCCACACGGCTATATGCGTAAATTCGGCATGTCCCGTATCGCTTTCCGCGATCTGGCCCACAAAGGTCAGGTACCAGGCGTTAAAAAAGCAAGCTGGTAAGCCGTTCTTACTAAAAAAAGCAGCCGATTGGCTGCTTTTTTTGTGTCTTTTTATTCGTTACGTGTTGCCTTTGGTTGGAATAGGATTTTCTTTTAAAATTGTGCCCACATGCAGCATATTGTACGCCAGTTTAGGAATGTGCTTTTGAACGAATTCGCTTTTAATGCCCTCTGCTTCAATAAACGAAGGCCCCGGTCCGGCTTCACCGACCCAGTAGCAGTTTGGACGCGGCGGAAGCGTAAAGCCTAAATGGGACAAGCCGAAGACAATAGACTGAATGGCGTGTTTGGCACCGTCTTCGTTCCCTGTGGCTACTACTCCGGCAACCTTGTCGTAATAGATTCCCTGCCCTTTTTCGTTTGTATGGCTGGCTGATCCATTCAGCCGTTCTATCGCTTTTGTAATCATACTGCTTTTTTCCCCGAGCCATACCGGTGTCCCAAGCAGCACCAGTTCCGCTTCCTCAATCTTCGCCTGAATAGACGGCCAGTCGTCTCCTTCTCCTAGATCATCTGCGACTCCGTAAGGGATATTGTAGTCCGCCAGACGGATTTTCTCCACCTGCACCCCTTCCTCTTCCCAAATCTGCATGACTTCATCTGCCAGTGCGTCTGTGTTCGACGTATGAGAAGAATCCTTTAACGATCCGTTTAAAAACACTGCTTTCATCGTTTCACCTCTTTTTATAGTTGATGCTTCCTTATGTACCCCGAAGTTTCCTTATATAATCTTCCATTACCCCGGCTTTCGTTTGCTTCCTCCCCCCTGCGGGTAAATACAGGCAGAATACTTTATACATGGAGGAATACATAATGATGCCATTTGCCGAAAACGCACTGCAAAATGAACACGCCCTTGTGACCGGAAGTACACGGGGCATTGGAAGAGAAACAGCCATTACGCTTGCCCGCATGGGAGCTGATGTTACAGTTACCGGCCGAAACAAAGAAAAACTGGAAGAGACCAAACAGCTGATCCTCGATGCACAGCCGCAGGCCCGTGTATTTGTCTATCCTGCAGATATCACTGATGCTTCGGCTCGCAGTGATCTGGTAAAAGCAGCTGAAGGTGCACATGGGTCGTTGAGCCTCCTGGTAAATTCAGCAGGCGTACTAAAACGTAAATTTGTTGATGAGCTCGAGGAATCGGATCTGCAAGAAATGATGGACGTAAACTATACCTCCACCGTTCTTTTAACCCAGCTTGTGTACAAACGCATGCAGGAGCAGAAGAAGGGTGCGATTGTGAACGTTTCTTCTCTTTCCGGTTTACGCGGGACTCCGGGTAACAGCGCGTATTCTGCTTCAAAGTTTGCGATCACCGGCTTCACCCAGTCCCTTGCGCTTGAAGCTATTGAACATGGTATCCGGGTTAACGCGGTTTGCCCTGGCTATGTGCAGACAGAAATGGTGGAGCAGCTCATGCAGACAAAGGCTGAAGAAACCGGCAAAAGCCTCGAAGAACAAATGCAGGCGTCCGCTGACAGTCTTCCGTCCGGGCGGATGACCCAGCCGGATGAGGTCGCCAATACTATCGCCTACCTGTTAACAGACGCTGCCTCCAACATTGTTGGAGAAGCCGTAAAAATTTCCGGCGGAAGCGTCGTACACTAAATCTTTTCGTATCATTCTTCAAACACAAAAAAGCCTGTCCCACACTTTCGGGACAGGCTTTTTCTATTTAATGCTCTGAATGTTCTTCTCCTCCAGAACCGCCGCCGGAGCCGCCGTTCATATCCATATCGTGCATGCCAAAGGACATTACCCAGATGGAGCCTGCGATAACTACCGCTGCGATGAAAAACCCAAATAGGATGTTTCCATACTGCGGTACTGGGTTTTTCTCCGCAATGTGCATGAACATGACAAGCTGAAGCACGGCCTGGATAACTGCGAGTATCATAATGATTGCAATAATCCATGGCACTGGAAGTCCGGACATCACAGTTGTGTAAGCAGCAACGAGCGTCAAAACAATAGAGGCGATAAAGCCAATAATGTGTTTGACGGGGATGCCTGACTCACTGTGTTCTGTGTGTTCACTCATTTAAACCACCATCCCTATCAGGTAGACGGCTGTAAAGATGAAAATCCATACAACGTCCAAAAAGTGCCAGTACAGGCCGATGACAAATGTTTTTCTTGCCGTCGTCGGCGTTAAGCCAATACGAACCAGCTGAATAATAATCGCTGTACACCAAAAGACACCAAGCGTTACGTGAAGTCCGTGCGTACCGGTGAGCGTAAAGAACGCTGACCAGAATGCACTTGATTGAATCGTTGCACCTTCGTGAACGTAGTGTACGAACTCATAAATTTCAAAGCCAAGGAAGCCAAGACCTAAAGCCAGCGTGATGCTAAGCCATATAAGAAGACCCTTTAAGGATTCTTTTCTCATCATATGAATCGCTATCCCACACGTAAAACTACTTGTTAAAAGCAGAAACGTCATGGCAAGAGCCATTGGCATTTCAAACAATTCCGGTGCCGGAGTAGCGTCGCCATAGCGGCCGAACAAAACGGCGTAGGTGGCGAAGAGCGTGGAGAAGAGTACCACCTCGGCTGCAAGAAAGATCCAGAAGCCAAGAATGGTAAGCGTTCCTTCTTCTTTTCGGTACTCAAGAGGCCCGGTTTTTAATTCCGCGTGTTCACTCATTCTTTACGCCCCCTTGCCTGCTCCTCAGTACGTTTAATTTCATCAATAGGGACGTGATACCCTTCATCATAGTCGAAGGAGCGAATAACCATGCAGATAATAATTCCGATGAGTCCCGGAATTGCAAGCCAGAACCAGTGCCAGACAAGACCGAAGCTTGCTACAAACATAATAGCTGACATGATGATTGGCATTCCCTTGTAGCTCGGCATGTGAATCGGCTCGAGCTTGGATTCATCGTACGTTGTAGCACCTGTTTCTTTCATATCCCAGTACGCTTCGTGGCTGTTCACGTATGGAACTGTTGCAAAGTTGTAGTGCGGTACAGGCGTTGTTGTGGCCCATTCGAGCGAACGCCCGTCCCAGGCGTCCCCTGTTTTTTCCCGTGGTTCGTAACGAAAGCTGTAATAAATGTTGAACGTAAAGATAACAAACCCTGCTGCGAGAATGAAGGCACCGGTAGTAGACAGCAGGTTAAGCGGCATCCATTCCGGTTCAATCGTATACGTCCGGCGCGGCATTCCCATAAGACCGAGGAAAAACTGCGGCAAAAACGTAATATTAAAGCCGATGACGGTCAGCCAGAAGCTGACTTTCCCGATCTTTTCGTTCATCTTATGACCAAACATTTTCGGGTACCAGTACGTAAGACCGGCGAACATTCCAAACAATGTACCGGCGATCAGCACATAGTGGAAGTGGGCAATCAGGAAGTACGTATTGTGGTACTGGTAGTCAGCGGAAGCCATACCGAGCATAACCCCGGTAACCCCGCCGATGGTAAAGTTCGGTATAAAGGCAAGCGCCCACAGCATCGGAACATTAAACCTGATCCGTCCTTTATACATTGTCCCAAGCCAGTTGAATATCTTAATCCCGGTAGGAACGGCAATCAGCATGGTCGTAATGGAGAATAGTGAGTTAACTCCTGCTCCGGCCCCCATCGTAAAGAAGTGGTGGACCCAAACGACGAAACTCAATCCGGCAATAACAACCATGGCGTAGACCATCGCTTTGTAACCAAACAGCTGCTTTCTGGCAAACGTTGAAATAACTTCAGAGAAAACACCGAATGCAGGAAGAATAACGATATATACTTCCGGGTGTCCCCAGAGCCAGAAAAGGTTCGCCCACATCATCGGCATACCTTCACCGGCTAAGGTAAAGAAGTGGGTGCCAAAAATGCGGTCCATCGTCATCAGAGCCAGCGCAATTGTTAAAATTGGAAAGGCGAAAATAATGATAATGGATGTAATAAGTGCCGACCACGTGAAGATAGGCATTTTCATCAGCGTCATGCCCGGCGCACGCATCCGCAGGATCGTGACAAGGAAGTTAATCCCCGTGGCAAGCGTACCGATACCGGACAGCTGCAGTGCTAATAAATAGTAGTTTTGGTTAATTTCCGGACTAAGCTCCGGCCCTGCCATCGGAACATAGCTGGTCCACCCGGCGCTTGGAGAACCGCCGATAACGAAAGATACGTTAAACAGCATGGCGCCGAAGAAAAAGGTCCAAAAGCTGAATGCGTTTAAAAATGGAAAGGCTACGTCCCGGGCCCCTATTTGGAGGGGAACCGCAACGTTCATCAAACCGATAATAAACGGCATCGCCATAAAAAGAATCATAACTGTTCCGTGCGTTGTAAAGATTTCATTATAGTGCACAGAATTTAAAAAGTTCATTCCCGGGAGCGCGAGCTGCGTCCTCATCATTAAGGCATCGACACCGCCGCGGAACAGCATGGCCAACGCAGCAATGATATACATAATACCGATTTTCTTATGGTCCACCGTCGTTAAGTATTCGTCCCACAGCCATTTCCATAGCTTGAAATACGTCAGAACAAACACAATACCCACCGTAACGAGGACAATGGAGGCCATCGCCCCGTAAATTAACGGCTCTCCGGTGACAAGAAAATCATTCCATATAAAATCCCACAAAGGATGTCACCTGCTTTCTATATTTATCATACTAAGCTTATTTTATTCTTCTTCCCACGGGCCGTCTTCACCGCCGTAAAGGGATACGTCTTCACCAAGGTCTCCGCTGTAGAGATCCGTAATATAACTTCTGCCGTCGTTTTGGCCAAAGTCAACGTACTCCAGGTGCGTGCTCGAGTATTCAGCCTCATCTGCAAGACCCGGCTGTAAATATTCGTTAAACCGTTCCTCCGTTAGTTCAGGAGCGTTATCTTGAATATCACTCACCCACTGATCGAACTCTTCTTCGCTTTCAGAAGTAACGGTAAACGTATGCTCTGCAAAGCCGGATCCGTTGTAGTTTGCATTACGGCCTGCAAATTCGCCTTGTTCATCTGCCTGCAGATACAGCGTATTCTGCATGCCGGCCATGTTGTATTTCTGACCGCCAAGCGCAGGTATCCAGAGTGCTGTCATAGAGTCAGCACCGGACAGTTTAAATTCGATTGGACGATTTTCCGGTATGTGTAAGTAGTTAACCGTCTCAATGTCCTGCTCAGGATAACTGAAATACCATTTCCAGTTTGATGTATCGGCATGTATTACCAACGGTTCCTGGTCATTGCTTTCTTCAGGAGGTTCTTCCAGAGCATACAATGAGGTCACTGTAGGTACCGAAAGAGCTGCTACAATAATAAATGGAATAACCGTCCAGACAATCTCGAGCGTGGTGTTTCCGTGCTGGTGAGGGTCATAGTCCTTGTCTGTCCAGTTCGGGCGTTCCCTAAACCGGATAATCATGTAGAAAAATAGCACAAAAACAACAATGACAATGACGGACATCAGTGTAATAGAAAAAATGATGAGTTCCTGCTGGGTTCTGGCCACCGGACCTTTAGGATCCAAAACTGTAATACCGCTGCAGCCGCTGGCGACGAGCAGCAAAGCAAACAACCCTGGTACCATAAACAGTCGTTTAAACCAGGAAACTAAGTTTTTCAAGCGCTTCACGCTCCTTCCTTTTTATTACCGACTTCTGTGATGAATAACCCCTCTCTCCATCAGCCACGGTTCATTCCGTTCATATGCAGAGCGCACCATTATCGTAGCAAATTTTTATGCCTCTCGTCATTTTTTCTCCGGCAAAATTTCAAAATTGACGATTTTTAAACACAAATATGTCATAAAACGTTCACTTCTATGCGCCTGTTGCTTAGAACCTTTATCATCGTATCCTAACGACTGCCAATTTTCAACCTGCGAAAGGCGGTTTTAGGACAAAATTACCGCCTGCCTGCGCATACGTTTACACCTTATTTTTATTCCATATAAGCCTGGGCACCGGGTGCCTTTTCTGTATATTAGAAAGAACGAGCCATCAGGCCCGTTCCTTTACCGCTTCAAGCAGCAGCATATTTGAATTAATAAGCACTTTCCGTTCTTCCCGGTACGTCGAAAACGACTGCGCTTGGCTCTCAAGCTTATACACCGTCCAGCCTTCGTACCGATCAGAAAGCTTTTGAATAATATCTTCGGTATCGAAATTCACTTCCATTTTTGCCGGAAGCTCCTCGTTCGTCTCCGCGTCTGTTTCATGAATCCCGGTGTTCATTAAAAATGCATGCACTCCGCCCTCAGCTGTGCCCTTCTGAAGTTTATCGATTAAATTCCAGAAGGTTTTTTCATCAGGTACGTGTTCGATGCTTGAAACTGCTATAATGCCGTCAAAATACGCCTCTTCTGGAGCATATTCTTCTATTTCCTGCTTCACCGGTTTAACTTCCTGTTCGACGCCGTATTCTTTGGCGTACTCCGTTAGCTGGGTGATGGCTTCGTCTAAAAAGTCCACGCACGTAACCTCACACCCCTGCTCCTGAAACTGTCTCGCGGCCGGTATGCTGTTACGGCCAATGCCGCACCCGAGGTCGAGCAGCCGGACGTCTTTTCCTTTTCGAATTCGGCCCAGGGCGTTAATAATACGGGAAGCTGGTTTTTTCATCCAGGTGCCTTCTTCAAATAAGTCATGCTGCTTGTAGTACTGACGGTGATATTCTTTTTCCGATGCCCTGATTTCCTCTAAACTTGGTTCTTTCACACAAGCACCTCTCTTGTTTTTCTATTTTTTTACAAATCGCGCTGTTTTACAGCCTCCCAAACCACGTGAGGCAGTTCAGGAATAATCAGTTTTTCCATCGCAAGCTTTACAGCACCGGAAGACCCGGGCATCGTAAATACCGGCTTGTGATCGATAATGCCGGCGGCAGCTCTCGATAAAATCGCCGAAGACCCGATGTCTTCCACGTAACTCAGGTAGCGGAACAGCTCCCCAAACCCAACAATTGCTTTATCAAATCTGGGCTCTACCGTTTCGATGGTAATATCCCGGTCCGCAATCCCGGTCCCGCCGTTAATCAGCACCGCTTCCGCCTCCGGGTGGACAAGCGCTTCGTTCAAACAATTGGTGATGGATGCCTGTTCGTCTGTCACTATTGAATAAAAACAAACCTCGTGGCCGTGGGATTCGAGCAGCTCATGAATACGTCTGCCGCTTTTATCCGTTTCTTCAGTCCGCGTATCACTTACGGTAATAACAGCGCATTGAATCTTTTTCTCTGCCTGCTCTTTATGTTCTTCTGTTGCCATAGAAGTCCCCTCCTTTATTTTTTTCTTAAAAAAAGAAGCCTTTTTCAGGCTTCCTCTTTTCTTCCTATTATCCCCCAATATAGGACATTTCAATCCGCTTACGGTTGCGTGCCGTTTCTTCGGTCCGCTCTTCCGAGTAACGGTCGGTCCGTCTGCCCCATATGCCGGCAATATTATTAAAGATCGTATCATCTGAATCCTCAGAACGAAGCTGATTCCGTAAATCGTACCCTTCGGTGGCAAACAGACACGTAAACAGCTTTCCGTCTGCCGAAATCCGCGCCCTTGTGCACGTAGAGCAGAACGATTCCGTAACAGACGAAATAACGCCGACTTCACCGCTGCCATCCTTATAACGGTAACGGTCAGCCACTTCACCGTAATACCCCGGATCCACGGGTTCAATCGGAAACGTCTGGTGAATCGTGTCGATAATATCTTTTTTCGTCACCACCGACCCAAAGTTCCAGCCATTGGTGCTGCCCACATCCATAAACTCGATAAAGCGCAGGTTGACGCCGCGCTGTTTAAAATACATAGCCATTGGAAGAATCTGTTCTTCATTCATCCCTTTTTTGACTACAGTATTCACCTTTACAGTAAGGCCTGCTTTTTTCGCTGCTTCAATGCCTTTCAACACAGGCTTCGAGCCGGTTTTTCTGCCGTTAATACTCGCAAACACTTCATCATCGAGGGCATCGAGACTGATGTTCACCCGCTGCAGCCCGGCGGCCTTCAATTTTTCAGCCTGGGCGGGCAGCATTACACCGTTTGTAGTTAAAGCGATATCTTTAATGCCTTCGATTTCCGTCAAACGGCGGATCAGTTCGGGCATGTTTTTACGAAGCAGCGGCTCTCCTCCGGTTAAACGGAGCTTCTCGACACCAAGACCCGCAAACAGGCGCGACACCCGGACGATTTCATCGAAGGAAAGCCGTTCATCCTGACCCATAAATTCAAAATCCGGGCCGAAAATTTCTGCCGGCATGCAGTAGGTGCACCGGAAGTTGCATTGGTCGATCACGGAAATACGCAGGTCACGAAGGGGACGGTTTAACTGGTCAGTTACATTGGTCATCGTATTCCCCCTCTCTCTATTTTACCTTTCTGTTTAACTCTTCAAGCTGCCGGACAGTATTAATATTTTCAAATGCCTCAGGGCGCCAGTACGTCTGATTGACGTCTACGACTCTTTCCCTGCCGCTGAATACATTTTTCATCCGGTAATCCCCGGCTTCGAGCTGGGCTCCTGCTATTGAAAGCAGATCCGCGTGGAACCATCCACAAGCGGGGGCCAGCCTTCCCCCAACCTCCGGGATAACCGCCTCTGTTTCCGGCGTAATATAAGAGGCCAGAAAACGCACCTCTTCCGCAGTGATAAGCGGCATGTCCACCGGAAGCATAAATACCCAATCTTCCTCTGTATAGGAAAGGCCGGTGAAAAGTCCGGCCAGCGGTCCCTTCTCTTTATGAGGCGGAAGATCTTCCCTGACCCTCACCCGCTCTCCGGCTTTAATTCTTCCGGCAAACGACGGATGAGAAATCAGCCAGATGGTTTTCACTTCAGTCTGAAGAGCCTCGACGGCCCGTTCATAAAAATACCTTTCTTTCCAGACAGCAAAGGCCTTCGGGGAACCAAACCGCTCCGACATGCCTCCGGTTAAAATAATTCCATCTGCCACAGTGTTACCCTCCGCTGACCGGCGGGATCAGGGCTACCGTGTCCCCCTGGCCGACCGGCGTGCTTCCTTCGGCAAATTCTTCATTTACAGCGGTCATAATGCCGCTGATATCAGCATCATACGCTGCTCTTAAATGATCAAGTACATCTTCAACAGTAGCTATACCGCCACTGTTAATGGTGAGCTTCTCGCCGCCAAAAATATCTTTCATGTGGGCAAAGCATAACACATTAATCACTCATTTCCACCTCCCGGGGCTCCGTCTGGATACCGCGTTTGTTCAAGCTGGTCTCCCACCCACTGTTCGCCGTCTTCCCAGTGTTCTTTTTTCCATATTGGCACAATTTGTTTAATGCGCTCAATAATATACTCATTCGCTTCGTAAGCGTCTTTCCGGTGAGGCGTCGAAACGGCAATCACAACTGCCGCGTCCGAGATCTGCAGTTCACCGGTGCGGTGTCCCACGGCTGCCTCAGCATCCGGCCAGCGTTCCTTCACTTCCCGGCCGATCGCCTCGAGCTGTTTTTCCGCCATCGAATGATACGCTTCATATTCCAGGTAGACTGTCCGCCGACCTTTGGTGAATTCCCGGACCGTGCCGATAAACTGCACCACAGCTCCTGCTTCCGGACGCGTCACTTCAGCAGCAAGCTCTTCCACAGACAGCGGTTCTGATGTAACAAAAAATCGTTTCTTCATAGTATACTCCTCATATATTGTTCAAACCATTCATCTGTTTTTTCCGTCTCCTGAAAATGATTTACTTCTTCTCCAGGACCAAACGCTGTTTGAATATTTTCAAGACTTTCAAGGGATATTTTATCTTCTGTGCTCCGGAGCAGAAGGACTTTTGGATGCGGTGCTTTTTTGTATCCTTCTATAAGAATAACATCAAGCGGGAGCTGTTGATAAATATTCAGCAGGGTGGAAAGGTCCGGCTCCACCATATCTGCGAGAAACTGAAAGACTCCGGCGCCTTCCACACCGGAAACCACAGCGCCGGCCTCCTTCAGCTCCAGGCTGTCGGCCCCCTCCGGCTGAAGCGGCACGCTCTGGTGGCCGTGATGCTTTAATATGCCAACCCTCCAGCCGTTTACCCTGGCAAGCGCCGTCCAGCGTTTAAGCAGGGTCGTTTTCCCGCTTTCTTTAAATCCCGTTACCTGCAGTACCGGGGTGGTCATGAGAGCGGCTCTTTCTGGCCTTCATTATCTTCAAGCAGCATGACGTCGACCACGTCCCCCTGCTGGTATCCGCGGCTTCCCCCGGGCAGAACGATACACGCATTGGCACCAGCCAGGGAGGTGACCGCACTCGACTTATTAAAGCCTCCCGGCTCTGCAAATAAACGGTCGCCTTCTGCACGGCAGCTGCCACGGACAAAACGGGTGAACGGGTTCGGCTTGGAGAAATCCGCCGCGAGCTCTGCCTTCACCATTGTATGGTGCGGATGCGCAGAATGCATGACGGCCTGAATTACCGGCCGCACAAAAAGCTCAAAGCCCATATAGCAGGCGGACGGATTTCCTGAAAGGCCAAACAGCAGCGTGCCTTCCCAGCTGGCGACGGTTGTTACGCTGCCGGGACGCATCGCTACTTTGTTAAAGAACACGTCTGCGCCAAGCCGTTCGTAAACGTCCGGGAGCAGATCGTAGTCCCCAACCGACACCCCTCCAGTCGTAATGACCATGTCTGTCTCCTCTGCCGCCTGGCGCACCGCCTCGTAGCAGGGATCCAGTTCATCCTTCAGCTTGCCGTAGTATACAGGCTCCGCCCCGGCACGCTGCAGCTGGGCAATCATCATATAGGCGTTGCTGTTTCGTATTTTGCCCGGCTCCAGATCATCAGAGACGTCAAGCAGCTCCGTCCCTGTCGCAAACACACCGACGACCGGCTTTTTAGCCACCTTCACCGTGGCGTAGCCAAATGTCGCAAGGAGGGCCGTGACGCCGGGATCAATCCATGTGCCCGCCGGAACGAGCTCGGCACCAGCCTCCGTATCTTCCCCTTCAAAGGAGATGTTTTGATGCTCTTCAAATTCGCGCTTAATCGTCATAAGCGGGTACGTTCCATCATGATCCTCCTGGGCAAGCTCGAGCATTACGACGGCATCGCACTGCTCCGGAATTTTTGCCCCGGTCATGATGCGTACTGCCTGAAACGGCCCGAGTTCTTTTTGTGACACAAAACCAGCGCCGATTTCCTCCACTACCTGAAAGGTGACCGGCTGCTCCCGGGAGGCCCCGCGGGAGTCCGCCGAACGGATCGCAAACCCGTCATAGGGAGAACGGTCAAACGGCGGCACCGGATGAGCGGCTGTGATCGCCTCCGCCAGCCGACGGCCGTAGGATTCCTGGATGGAGACCTCCTCCACGCCACCTTCTTCGACATTCTCCATTACTCGTTCAATTGCTTCTTTTACAGGGACAGGCGTACGTTTTTCAACCATATCGATGCTCCTTTATCATATTTGAATGTATGTATCCGTGCTATAATCGGTCAATACTGTATCCAGGAGGGACATGTACCATGTCAGAATTCACGCATTTTAACGAACAGGGCCGGGCCAGAATGGTGGACGTATCCGATAAACCGGTGACGAGCAGAAGTGCCCTGGCAGGTTCAAGCATCCGTGTTCCAGAAGAGGTCTACCATGCCATAACGCAGGGGGATATTAAAAAAGGGGATGTGCTCGCCGTCGCCCAAATCGCAGGAATCACCGGCGCCAAACAGACATCCACCCTCATACCAATGTGCCATCCGCTCCCGTTAAGTAACGTAGACATCAGCTTTTACTGGGAAACAGAAGAAACGTATGAACTATTTATTGAAGCTTTTGTTAAAACGAAGGGAAGCACCGGTGTGGAAATGGAAGCGTTGACCGCAGCATCCGCCGCTGCTTTAACCGTGTATGATATGTGCAAAGCGCTCGATAAAGGAATGGTCATCGGACCGACATACCTGCTTGAAAAAACCGGGGGCAAAAGCGGTGACTATCACCGGGAAACAGGCGATTAATATTTAACGTTCCCGGTTTAAAAGGTAAGTTAAACCGAGCAGCAGGAAGGAAATAAATATACTGATGCCGACGTACGTATACGCAAGGTTCATTTGATTCGACTCAATGGCCACGTAGATGGCCGTCGGCATTGTTTGTGTAACGCCGGGAATATTCCCGGCAAACATCAGCGTAGCCCCGAATTCTCCCAGAGCTCTCGTAAAACTGAGAACAAATCCTGTCATAAGCGCTCTTCCGGCGAGAGGAACAGCGATATTTGTAAACACGCGCCACTCTCCTGCCCCGTCAACTCTTGCAGCGGATTCAATATTGGGGTCAATTGAACCGTAGCCGGTTTTTGCCGACTGAAACATTAAAGGAAACGCCACGACCGCAGCGGCAACAACAGCGGCGACCGGCGTGAAAATAATCGAATTTTGAAATACTTGTTCATACACGCTGCCAATCCAGCTGCTCGTTCCAAAGACGACGATAAGTAAAAAGCCGGTCACCGAAGGAGGCAGCACGAGCGGAAGCATCAGGAACGTTTCTGCTGCCAGCTTCCCCCGGAAATTTCTGACGGCAAAAACTCTCCCGAGCATCGCCCCGACAATGAAAACAAGGACAGCTGCGATGCTTGCTGTCAGCAGAGATAACTGTATCGGAAACCAAAACATCAGGCACGCTCCTTTTATTCCGGGTCTGAAAAGCCGTACGAACGCAAAATATCCTGGGCTTCACTGCTTTGCAGGTATTCCATAAATTCCCGGCTTTCTTCTTCGTTCCCGCTTCCTGCCACAGCCCCGCCGTAATAGTGAATGGGGGAGTACAGGGAAGGATCAATTTCTTCAAGCACCCGTACGTCAGCTTCGCGCGCGTCTGAAGCATATACAAAGCCGACCGCTGCATTGCCTCTTTCGACAAGAGTTAACGCGTGCCGCACATCTTTAGCAAAAACCACCCGCTCCTGCACGCGCTCCCATTCCTTCATGGAAGTAAGTGCTTCCCGGGTATATCTTCCGGCGGGTGCTGCCTCCGGCGTTGCCACCGCTATCCGGCCGCTTCCATTGAGCACGCTCTGAAGCTTTTCTTCCGCACTGTCTTCAGGCACCACCGCCACCAGCTTATTTTCTGCAAAGGCAGGATCCCCTGTATCCACCATTATATTTTCCTCTTCAAGATCGTTATAGTGTGAAGCGGAGGCTGACAAAAAGACATCCGCCGGACCGCCCCGCTCAATCTGCTGCTTCAGTGTGCCGGAGCCGCCGTAGTTAAACGCCAGGGAAATATCCGGATGCTCGTTGGCGAAGCTTTTCTGCACCTCAGTAAGAGCATCCTGCAGACTGGCTGCCGCTGAAACCGTCAGCTCGGGCTGCTCTTCGTTCTGTTCTGCCTGCGGACCGCCGCTGCAGGCCTGCAGGAGAACAGCCCCGGCCCCTGCCGCTACGAAGGGTTTCCAGTTCATGTTGTCCTTCATCTCCCTTCGATGGATTGGTTTCAGGTTATCCGAGCAGCTGTGCATACCACCGCTTGGCTTCCTGGACGTCGCTCGTGCCGTGGATGAGCGCCCGCCCGTCCTGAAATAAAACGATACGCCGCGTTTCAGTCTGCACCGACAACAGATAAGGATTTTTGCGCACGCTCCAGTTCCTGCTTTCCCAATCGCGCTCCAGCCGTTCGAAGTTCAGCTGTTTGCTTTCCCCCGGGCGGATCTGCACTGTATCCCTGCCGCACAGTACGCTCGTTTTATTTGAATGTTCATATGTTAACGCCGGATATTCCGCTTCTTCACCACATGAGAGGCATCCAGGATCCTTACTGCTCTGCAGGCCGATGGAAAACTGCTGCTGGTTCCAAAGATCAAAATAGTCCAGAGTCACCGGGAGACTTTCTCCGTCACCGACCAGTATTTTTAAGGCTGCGGCCGTCTGCTTTGCCGCTACTGACTGCACAGCCGGAGCGATTACTCCTACTGTGTCGCACGTCTGCCCCTGCGAAGGGATCTTTTTCCATACGCAGCGAAAGCAGGGGCGCTCTCCCGGAAGAAACGGGTGCACCATGCCGATACTTCCCACACAGGCTCCGTAAATCCAGGGCTTACGGTATTTTCTCGCCGCATCGTTAATCAGCAGACGGGTATCAAAATTGTCCGTCCCGTCAACGATAAGATCTGTCTCTGCAGCCTTTGCTTCGATCCATGTAAAATCGACATCCACCACTTCACCTTGCACATGAACCCCGGAGTTAATCTCACGCAGCCTTTTTTCTGCCGCGGCTGCTTTAGGCATCTGCTCTGCGGCATCCTTTTCCGTATACAGCTGCTGGCGCTGCAGATTGCTGTACTCCACGTAATCACGGTCTGCGATCGTCACTGTACCAACGCCGGCACGCACAAGCATCTCCGCTGCCGAAGCCCCGAGCGCTCCTGCACCGACAATCGTCACAGAGCTTTCGTTTAATTTTTTCTGGCCCGCTTCACCAATCGGCGAAAACAGCTGCTGTCTCGAATATCGCTCATCCATGCTTTCTCTCCTTTTCTTCAACTATTTATAGCTGCTTCTGTTTTCTTTCTCTGCATATGAATACGTGTCCGCGAAACGGTAAACAGCGTAAGCCCCGCCCAGACAATTAAAAAGGCTGTGAACTGCTGGAAGGAAAAAGGCTCCCTAAATAAAAAAACACCCAGCACCAGCATAATCGTCGGCGCAATATACTGCAGAAAGCCAAGCAGGGAATAGCTGATCTTCCGCGCCCCCGAGGCGAACAGCAGCAATGGAACAGCCGTAGCTGCCCCCGCCCCGAAGAGCAGTGTCCACGTGCCTGAATCATAGGTGGAAGCCGTTTCGCCCGAAAAGAACATTAAAAAAATCAGGGCAAATGGAGCTGCCAGAAACGATTCCAGCGTCAAACCTGCCCATGCGCCGAGTGCTACAGTTTTTTTAATAATACCATAGCACCCAAAGGATAATGCCAGGATAATCGAAGCCCACGGAAACTGCCCGTAGGAAATCGTCAGCACGAATACGCCGATAAACGCGAGCACTACCGCAGCTATTTCCATACGTGCCAGCCGTTCTTTTAAAAATACCGTCGCCAGAGCTACGTTCACAAGCGGGTTAATATAGTAGCCAAGGCTCGCCTGGATCACATGGTCTCCGTTCACTGCAAAAATAAAAGTAAACCAGTTGATCGTAATCAATAAAGCGGCACCGGTGATCGCCGCCGTCGTTTTCACGGAATGAAAAGCATGCGTTATTTCATTCCATACTCCTTTGTAGCGCCCGATCAGCACAATAAGTACAGCCATGAATAAAAACGACCAGATCACCCGGTGGGCGAGCACATCGATCGCCGGGACCTCGTTAAAAAGCTTCCAGTAAAGCGGAAGAAATCCCCAAAGTACATAAGCTGCCACTCCTGCTGCAATGCCTGTCTGCTGCTCTCTCATCTGCATCTCCGTCCTCTCTCCCCGTCTATTATAGCGGACAATGGTCCCCCACTGCCAAACAAGAACGGCTGAAGCCATTGGAATTTTTCCACACACAAACAAAAAAACAGCTTCGAAGGGTCTCGAAGCTGTCCACTGTTACTTTTTACGCTCTCTGTTTTTCCATAAAATGATCGTAAACGCGGAAACGACTGTCAGGCCAAGCGCTCCCATAAACACCATGCCGGGAATATTCGCGCCTGCTTCTTCTGCTTCCCGCTCTTCTTCCTGTTCTGCTTCTGTAAGAGCACTTTCGCCTGTCCGTTCTTCCAGGTTATCCTGTCTTTCTTCGAGGGAAGTGTTGCTGTTAATACTGAAATTAATGCCCTGCTGTTCAGACTCCCCTTCCGCATCAGTTACGGTGTAATTTAATATATAGTTTCCATTTTCCAGAATGCTCTCGATCTCTGCGGAGACTGTCATTCCGTCTTCGCTGATCACTGGTTCTTCTATATCAATTTCATCGCCGGTTTCTACAAGCAGATACATATCTTCTACACGGTCAATCTCTGTATCAAAGTTGAGTTCCACCCGCTCGGGTACTTCCAACAAAGAATCTCCATTTTCCGGACTCGAGGATTCCAGTACGGGCGCTGCAACCGCCTGGTAAGGGGAGGCAATGAAAAATAAAACCGCGAGAAGACCAAAAATTCGATATTTCATAGGACTTCTCCTTTCAATAATAGATCACTCTACTCTTTATATCATGATATAAAGCCAAATTCGAACCATATCATTTACGTTTTTGTGTCAATTTTATATTTCCCGGGAAATATCCATCTCTCTATCCTTCCACCTGGTACAAAAAACCCGGACGCGGCAGGCGCATCCGGGGAAGGTGCTTATATTCAGCTTTGTTCTAAACGGCGGATCCGGTCTTCAAGCGGCGGGTGCGACGAAAAGAGCATCGCAGCTGCCGACGGCTTATTGTTGATTTTCAGCGTCTGCATGGATGACTGTTCCGTATCCACCCGGTCCACATAATTTTGCAGTGAGCGGAGAGCATGGGCCATCTTGTCTTTACCGGCAAGATCTGCCCCGCCGCGGTCGGCGTGATACTCACGGTAGCGGGAGTAGGCAGCCACAACAATACTTCCGAGAATCGAAAAGAGGATCTGAAATACAATAATCGCCAGAAAGTGAATAATCGGGCGCATATTTTCGTTTACGAACCTCGATACCGCAAAGGCGACGACCCGTGCCAGGAACACCACGAACGTGTTCACGATTCCCTGCAGCAGGGTCATAGTGATCATATCGCCATTTGCCACGTGGGCAACCTCATGGGCAATAACGCCTTCAACAGCATCATCATCCATCGATTGAAGCAGACCAGTTGAAACGGAAACAAGCGATCTCTTTTTGGTAGGCCCTGTCGCAAAAGCGTTCACTTCAGCGGACTGGTAAATCCCAACCTCCGGCATATGGGTAAGCCCTGCGCGCCGGCAGAGACGGTGTACTTTTTCAACGACCATTTTTTCAGCCTGGCTTCCCGGATTATCCGGGTCAATTACTTTGACGTTCATCGCTTTTTTCGCTATGAATCTCGACATAGCCAGTGAAATAAATGCTCCGGCAAAGCCGATAACGGCACTGATAATCAACAGCGGCACCAGATTCAGCGTACCGGCACCATAGTCATAAGCACCCAGGTTAACACCAAACAAACTTAGTATTGAAAACACGATGACAATTGTTAACAACACCATCATGTTCGTTAACAGAAACAGCATGATTCTTTTACCCATGGCTTTCTCTCCTTTTTTTACTCTTCATTTTCTTTTACACGAGTATTTATACGCAGGTGTACCCCGGAAGGTTTCATCCTTATTTATATTATTACACATTAAAATTTACACGAAAAGAAAGATCCCTCGTATGTTTACAAGTTTTTCTTAACAGGTATAAATATTAAGAGCATGTTTTCATTCAGAAAGAATTAACACAATTGGAATTCTGACGAAGGAGGACGCCATTTATGGCACGAAACGTTGCACAAAAGCTAATCGAAGAACACCTCGTCTCCGGGGAGATGACTCCAGGCGAAGAGATTGGAATGAAAATCGACCAGACACTCACCCAGGATGCCACTGGAACAATGGTGATGCTTGAGCTTGAAGCGATGGGGGTTGAACGGGCTCAGACAGAAGCTTCCGCCCAGTACGTAGACCACAATATCATTCAGGAGGATAATAAAAACCCGGATGACCATCTGTTTCTTCAAACAGCAGCAAAACGCTTCGGCATGTATTTCAGCCGCCCGGGTAACGGTGTCAGCCACCCGGTACACATGCAGCGCCTTGCCCGTCCCGGCCGCACCCTTCTCGGGTCGGACTCCCATACATGTGCCAACGGCTGTATGGGGATGCTTGCCATGGGAGCAGGCGGTATCGAAGTAACGATGGCAATAGCTGGAGAGCCATTCTTTGTTAAAATGCCCCAGGTTTGGGGAGTAAAGCTTACCGGCAAGCTTCCGGACTGGGTCAGCGCCAAGGACGTTATTCTTGAGCTTCTCCGCCGCCATGACGTGAAAGCCGGCGCTAACAAAGTCATTGAATACTACGGACCAGGCCTTGAAGATCTGAGCGCTATGGATCGTCACGTTATTGCGAACATGGGAGCCGAGCTCGGTGCCACCGCAAGCGTATTCCCATCGGACGATGAAGTGAAGCGTTTCATGGCAAGCCAGAACCGCGAGGACGAATGGCAGGAGCTGAAAGCTGACCGCGGTGCCCAGTACGACATCGATGAAGAAATCGATTTGTCCTCTCTTGAGCCGCTGATTGCCAAACCGTCGAGTCCGGGCAACGTTGTACCGGTACGGGAAATCGCCGGCGAACCTATTTTCCAGGCGTATATTGGTTCATCCGCAAACCCTGGATACCGAGACTTTGCGATTGCTTCTGAGATCGTCAAAGGGAAAAATGTGCATGAAAATGTAAGCTTTGATATTAATCCATCTTCACGGCAAATGCTGACAGACCTCGTGTCCAACGGCCATATTGCCAATCTCCTGAGCGCTGGCGGCCGGCTGCACCAGGCAGGCTGTAACGGCTGTATCGGCATGGGACAGGCACCTGCCACCCACAAAAACAGCCTGCGGACGACTCCGCGGAACTTCCCGGGACGCTCGGGTACGAAGGAAGACCGCGTATTCCTGTGCAGCCCTGAAATAGCTGCTGCTTCTGCGCTTTACGGTGAAATTACCGACCCGCGGACCCTTGATATGGACTATCCTAAGGTAGGTGAACCTGATGAGCCAACCGTTGATTTCCGGCTGCTGCAGGAGCCGCTTCCTTACGAAGAAGCAAAAAATATAAAAATTGAAAAAGGCCCGAACATTGCTACCCTTCCGGAAATGGAAGAGCTGCCGGACCGCATCGAAGTACCAGTACTGCTGAAGCTTGGCGACAACTTCTCCACCGATGAGATTCTTGCCGGCGGAGCGCGCGTGCTTCCGTACCGCAGTAACCTGCCGGAAATCAGCAAGTTTTCATTTGAAATTACCGATGAAGACTATTACAACCGGGCAATGGAAATTAAAGATGATACCGGTCACGCTATTGTCGGCGGATCCAACTACGGCCAGGGCTCAAGCCGTGAGCACGCAGCCCTTGCACCCCGCTACCTCGGTCTGCGTGTTGCCCTTGTCCAGGACTTTGCCCGTATTCACTGGCAGAACCTTGTGAACTTCGGCGTGCTTCCGATCACGTTTGAAGACACTGAAGACTATATGAAAATCGACGCCGGCGACACTATTGTGCTTGAGAACCTGCGTGAAAATATCCAAAATTACAACACGTTTGAAGCCACTATTAAAAACAAAAATGAAACCATTACCGTGCGCCATGAAATGTCAAGGCGCCAAATTGACATGATGCTTCGCGGCGGTTTGATCAACTGGGTACGCGCAAAACAATAACAGTACCGGCGGGGCAGACGCTTCTTTTCAGGAAGCGCTGCTCCTTTATGTTTGATGATTAAGGGAGGCCTTCATTGATGGAAAACAAAGTAGAAAATCAAAGAACTATCCTGCTGACCGGCGCCACCAACGGCATCGGCAGAATCGTCGCAGAAAAACTGGCAGCTGAAGGGCACACCCTATTGCTGGTGGGACGCAAGGAATGGAAAGGCGAAGAGCTGATTACCGAATTGGAGCAGAAAACCGGAAACACAGGACTTCATTTTTATCAGGCTGACCTTTCCCTGCTGCAGGAAATCGAGACACTTACAGAGAATATAGCACGGGACTACGGCCAGCTTGACGCCCTGATTAATAATGCCGGCGCCGTCTACTCTTCCAGGGTTTGGACGGAGGAGCATCTCGAGCGCACTTTTGCCCTGAATTACCTCGGGGTATTTTATCTTACTGAGCTTCTCCTCCCTCTTCTCCGGAAGAGCTCTGACGGCCGGATTGTAAACGTTTCTTCTGCTGCACATGCAATATCCAGGATGAACTTTCAAAATCTGCAGGGGGAGCAGAAGTATAACGGCCTGAAGCAATACGGTCTGGCGAAGCTGTCCCTGCTGCTGTATACGTATGACCTTTCCCAAAGGCTACGCTATGAAAATATTAAAGTGAACGCTCTCCATCCCGGCAACATTTCCACCGGGTTCGGATTGAATAATAAAAATGCCTTTTACCGGGGACTGAACAAATTCACCAGTATGTTCGGCGACTCCCCGGAGGAAGGAGCTGACCTGGAAGTGTCGCTTGCTTCAGGTGCCCGCGGCTCTCAGGTAACCGGTAAATACTTCACGAAAAAAGGAATTACGAGCTCTTCGAGTGATTCCTATTCCACAGCCAATCAAAGAAAGCTGCGGGAAATCAGCGAAGAACTCGTTTATCACTACACTGGAAGAGAGCTTCAGAAAGAAGCCTAAAAAATATCAGCCTCATGGAATGCCTTCGCGGGCATTCCTTTTTTCGCTTTTCTGTCTTTCCGCCTTGTTTTGCCCTGTTTTGAAGCGGGTATTTAACCTTCATGTGCATGTACTTATGCACCATTCTATTTACCTGAGGAGGAATTCCCCATCGTACAGGCGAAGGCAAATGCCGCAAAAGCTGACTTCACCGAACGTTTTACGTCTCTGCGTCAGCAGACGATGAAGCTGACCGAACCGTTATACACCGAAGATTTTATGATTCAGGCGCATCCTGACGTCAGTCCGGCGAAATGGCATCTGGCCCACACGACCTGGTTTTTTGAGCAGTTCATTCTCAAGCCGTACGCTGATCATTATGAAGAGTTTTCAAAATTCTCCAACGGCTTGTACAACTCCTATTACGAAACGCAGGGAAAACCGTTTCCCAAGCAGTACCGCGGACTGATTTCCCGTCCGACGACTGAAGACACCATGGAATACCGGCGTCATGTGGAAGCGGCGATGGAACGTTTTCTCAAAGAAGGGCCCTGGAACGATGAGATCGCTGAATTAATGGAAACCGGCCTGCAGCACGAGCAGCAGCACCAGGAGCTGTTAGTCACCGACACAAAATTCAACTTTTCGATGAATCCACTTAACCCTGCCTACCTGGAAAATGATTCTTTTGCTGAAAAGGGAGAGACTCCTGAATTGGAATGGCACGCCTATGAAGACGAGTTAACGACTATTGGCACAGATAATCTGCATTTTTCCTTCGATAACGAACGCCCGGAGCATAAATTTTATCTGCACGCCTTCTCTATCGCCTCCAGACCGGTGACCAACGAAGAATATATTCGTTTTATTGAAGACGGCGGCTACGAAGATCCTGAGCTGTGGCTTTCCGAAGGCTGGGGTATTGTCCAGAAGCATGACTGGAAGGCACCGCTCTACTGGCAGAAACAGGGCGGGATCTGGTTCTACTTTACGATGAACGGCCTGAAAGAAGTGCGCCTTCATGAACCTATTGCCCATATCAGCTACTACGAAGCAGATGCCTATGCCCGCTGGGCCGGAGCGCGCCTCCCTACCGAACAGGAATGGGAGTACGCTTTCCGCAGCTCCGAAGCAGACGGTACGTTTCTTGAATCTGAAAGCTATCATCCGCAGCCACTCCAATCGGCTCCCAATGCCTACGGAGACGTATGGGAGTGGACACGCAGTCCTTATTCCCCGTATCCAGGCAACCGTCCGCCGGAAGGGGCCATGGGAGAATACAATGCAAAATTCATGAGCAACCAAATGGTGCTGCGCGGCGGTTCGTGCGCAACTCCGCAGTCACACATCCGCTCCACCTACCGTAATTTTTTCCCGCCGGAAAAACGCTGGCAGTTCAGCGGACTGAGGCTTGCCAAGGACGGAGTGCAGAAATAGCCATGGCTGACTATACTGTATTGGATTTAAAGCCTTCGCTCTCCTCCCTGGCTGAAGACGTTCGCACCGGACTGGCTGCCGAGCCTAAGAGTATCCCCCCGAAACATTTCTACGATGAGCAGGGAAGCATGCTATTTAATGAAATTACCCGGCTGCCGGAATATTACGTGAGCCGGACCGAGGCGTCTGTTTTATCCGACTACGGGGAAGAAATTGCTGAAAGCATTGGAGCCTCCTCCCTTATTGAGCTTGGAAGCGGAAGCTTTGATAAAATCCGCTGCCTGCTTCCCTTCCTATCGGAGGCAGTGAGCTATACCCCCGTCGACATTTCGCTTAGTGCCCTGCACGATACCGCCGCCCATGTAAAGGAAGCCGTGCCGGCCATGCAGGTCTCAGGCGTATGTGCAGACTATACAAAAACGATGTCGTTTTTTAACAGCAGCAAAGACCAGCCCTCTGCTGTCTTTTTTCTCGGCTCCACTATTGGAAACCTGGATCCGAAGGAGGCTTCCGAATTTTTACAAAAGCTCGCTTTTCATATGAATCCCGAGGACAGCCTGGTGGTCGGTGTCGATTTGAAGAAGGATCCGGTCGTGCTTCACCGGGCGTATAATGACGAGGCAGGCATTACCGCTTCCTTTAATAAAAATTTGCTCCACCGCCTAAACCGCGAGCTTGACGCCGGCATCAATACCGGCCATTTTGCACATGAGGCTTTTTACAACGAACGGCTCGGGCGGATCGAAATGCATCTGCGCGCCGAAAAGCCTTCCCTGTTCTCGATCGGTGGAGAAACGTTTACGATGCGTGCCGGCGAGACGATCCATACAGAAAACAGCCGGAAGTTCACTCCCGAGGAATTCATAAATCTGGCCCGCCAGTCCTTCTGGGAAACCAGCGACTGGTGGACGGACGAAAATGAATGGTTTGGCGTATTTACGCTTTCCCCTCAAATATAAGCAGAGCTCCCGGTCCTCCGGGGGCTTTTCATGTCTGCGGCCAGCCTTCCAGCCGGTACGCCATTTCCCAGAACAAATACTCAAACCGGGTAGTCGTTAAAAATATATTTTCAATCTTTCTTTTTTCCTCCGCGGGTTTGTTTTCTGCCAGGCGGTCGAGCATGCTGATGCCCCAGTCCGCCAGCTGCTGAAATTCGTCATCGCTGTACATCTGCACCCATTCGCCGTACAGCTCATGCTCGAGGGCCCCCGGCCATGAACTGAGCTTTCTTCCGATTTCTGCGTAGCTCCACATGCATGGAAGCACAGCCGCAAGCAGCTCAGCCAGACCTCCGTTCTGCCCTTCATGCAGCATATACCTTGTGTACGCAAGTGTAGTTGGTGCCGCTTCTGCCTGTTCGAGCTCCTGTTCGGTGATGCCAAATTTTTTTGCATACTGGCGGTGCAGACTCATTTCTTCATTCATGGTAACGTCCATTACCTTCGCAAAAGCCCCCATCGTTTCCACGTCTTCGGCTTTAACAGCACCAATCGCAAACAGTTTCGCATATTGCATGAGATAAAGGTAATCCTGAACCATGAAATAACGAAATTTTTCCTTATCGAGGGTCCCCCGCCCAAGCTCTTCCACAAACGGATGCGTATGATTCTGCTCCCACACCGGCAGCAGTTTTTCCTTTAAATCATGAGTGAATGACATTAACCTCTTCCTTTCCTTCATTAAGAATCAAACCGGCCCAATCCCAGTCGGAAATAGGAATTTCCCATATTCAAACACAGTTTCCTCCTGCGGGCAACACGTGCATGAGGCAGCCTTTCGCAGGGTATACTACAAGTATACCGAAGGGAGCGTGATGAATTCATGAAAACAACGAATACCGATGTATGCATTGTTGGGGCGGGCCCCGTAGGCTTGACTGCCGCCAACACATTAAGAGCACTCGGCATCCGCGTCCGTATTTTAGACAGAAAAAGCTCGATTTCCCCCTTTTCCAAAGCATTCGGCATCCAGGCGCGCACCCTCGAAATGCTCAGCCTGATCGGTGCGCTCCGCCCCTTCTTAAAGGAAGGGTTCCCAATCACTGATGCGGCTGTTCAGCCTGAAGGCAAACGTGCTTCCAGGGCCTCCTTTGCTTCGCTCGATACGCCGTTTCCCTTCATGCTTATGCTGCCGCAGTCAGATACGGAGCATATTTTAAAGAAACAGCTTCGGGAAATCGGCCAATTTATCGATTGGAACACCCACTGTAAACGGATTACCCAGTACCGGGACTACGCAGAGGTGGAATGCTCCACCGAAAATGGGCACGAATTAATCCGCGCCTCCTATGTGATCGGCTGTGATGGTCCTCACAGTACCGTCCGTGAGAACATGAACGTTTCCTTTCCGGGCGGCAAGCATGAAACAATCTACTTTTTAGGGGACGTGACGGTGGAAGGAATTCCGCTTTCCAACGATATATCGACATTTATTACCGAACGCGGTGTAGCTGCTTTCTTTCCCTTCCGTGATGAATCGTACCGGGTAATCACTATCGACCATGCCGAACAGAACCGTGAACACCAGGACGACCTCCCTCTTGAAGATCTCGAAAAAAGCGTACAGCGTATTACCCAGCAGCCAGTACGTTTGACCAGCGCCTCCTGGCTGTCCCAGTTCGGCACCTCCCATCACCAGGCTGATGCCTACCGGGACCAGCGGCTGTTTCTTGCCGGGGATGCTGCCCATCTGCACAGCCCCTTCGGCGGCCAGGGGATGAACCTCGGCATGCAGGACGCGGTTAACCTCTGCTGGAAATTGGCGTGGGTGCTCCGCGGCCATTCGGATCCTGCTCTGCTCGATACGTATGAAGAGGAACGGTACGAGGTCGGACGCAAGACCATTCGAATGACAAATACGGCCATGCAGGTGATGACCCGCTCCCATACCCTTATTCCACGCCTTCTGGCGAACCCTGTCAGTATGCTGAGCAAAAGCAGTTCATTGCAGCGCCAGCTGACCCAGCGCCTCGCCAATATTGATATCAGCTATCAGAACAGGGCTTCGTTTGCGAAATTCCAGCACCAGGGGCCGATGATTCCAGCCGGATCCCGGGCTGCGCCGGCACGTGTTCTTACCGAGGAAGGAGAACACGCAGACGTAATGGATTTTCTGCACATCCAGCAGTTTACCTGCCTGTTTTATATCGAAGACGAGCAGGAGCTTCATCAGCTCGATGAAAGCATCCAGGAGGTGCGCCGGCAGTACGGCCCTTCTATTCTCATTCTCGTTGTTCAGCGTAAAGGCATACTCCGGGCCTCCAGACCGAATATCCACCATCTGTTTGATTACCGGCGCGATCTTGCCGTTAAATGGAAGCTGCCGGCATTTTCAGCTGTACTCATACGTCCGGACGGCTATGTTGCTTTTGCCGAGCACCCGGTCCGTACCGGGAGATTGATGAGAAAAATTCACACCGCTTTATATCAGTAGCTTCTTTCATCCTCGCTCCATTTTCCAGCCGGCTGTGGATAATTTCCGAAAGCACTTCAAAGACTGTCCACAAGCCGGCGCTTCATTTCAGTAAATTCTCTGTCATCAATGCCTTCAATCGAAGCAGCCGCTTCGATTATTTTTATGTCCTTCCCTTATCTCAGCTGATAACCATCCCCATTGTGTATATGTCTGTGGACGGTTTTGTCAGTTTTTCAAAAACCACCATTTTCTCCTTCTGTTCGTTTCCAGAAAAGAGCCTCCTGTTCGAGCCTCTGCACGACAGTATGCTTTTCTTCCATATATCCAGACGGACTGTGTGGGTGCCTCGCTGCAGCCTGTTTTTTAATGATTTCATATTCCTTCGCCTTTGCCGGGAAAGAGCGTAAATAATCGCGGAAGGCAAGGTGACGTCCGCTCCCTTCGCTTTCTTTTTCGAACACGTGCACGTGAAAACGGTGGACATATTCGCCTTTATAATAAAAAGCCCTTCCTTCAATACCATGCTCTCCTTTTCCCCTATATCCGAGTCCTTCAAGCCGGTCTTCGGACCACATAGAAAGCTTCGGCGTTTCGATCAGGATATCGATGATGGGCTTTGCCGAAAGGCCCGGAACGCTCGTGCTTCCTATGTGATAAATATGATCTCCCGGACCGCCGGCTTCAAGCTCGAGCAGCTTTTGTTCATGGTAAAAATAGTGCTTCCACTCCTTTTGCCACGGCACGACCTCTATTCTCCGCATCGGATCACTCCTTTTCAAAAATCTTTACTTTTCTCAAACTTCAGCATAAAAAACTGTCCTGGAAGCCTCCAGGACAGCTGCTTAATTTTGTTATTCGGGAATATACGGCAGATCCCGCATTTTCGGTACATTGATGACGTGAGGGGTTACGTAGCCGAGAAGGCCTTCCTTTCCGTATTCGCGGCCGATGCCGGACTGCTTGACTCCGCCGAATGGATAACGGACGTCAAGTCCCTGCACAGCAGCGGTATTGACCATCGTAGTGCCTGCTTCAATACGGGCTGCAACTTCGATGGCATGGTCCTCTTCTCCCCATACCGAGCTTGTGAGGCCGTAAATGCTGTCGTTCGCCATTTTCACCGCTTCATCCACCGTATCGTAAGGCACGATCGGAACGGTCGGTCCGAACTGTTCCTCCTTCACAATGTCGTCCTGCTGGTCCGCGCCGAGCACCAGAGTCGGCTGCAGGAAGTACCCCTGTTCAAACAGCTCCTTATCCACAATGTGGCCGAGCGGGATAACGTCCGCTCCTTTTTCAGCCGCATTATCCACAAGGCTTTTCACAAAATCCAGCTGCTGCTTGTTATTGAGCGGTCCGGTCGTGACCTGTTCATCAAACGGACTGCCGATTTTCACCCATTTGTTGGCTGCTTCCTGATACTTTTCCACAAAATCATTGTATAGGGTGCGCGGTACATAAATGCGTTTGGCGATCATGCATATCTGGCCGGCGGTCAGGAAGTTGGAGATAACCATGCGGCGCATCGCGCGCTCATCATTTACGTCAAAGTCCGGCAGCACTACGGCAGCATCATTGCCGCCAAGCTCAAGCGTCATATCCTTAATTGTATCCGCGGCCGACTTCATAATTTTCTTAGCAGTTTCCGTACCTCCCGTGAAAGCAATTTTATCCACATGTGTATTGGAGGTAAGCTCCACGCCGACCTCAGCTTCTCCGTGGACGAGATTCAGCACCCCGTCCGGAAATTCTTTGGCAATCATTTCAACTACCAGGCTGACCGCATGTGGAGCAAACGGGCTCGGCTTTGAAACGACGGTATTTCCTGTCAGAATCGCCGGAGCAATCTTGATTGTAGAGAGCGCAATTGGATAGTTCCACGGGCTGATGGCAGACACTACGCCTATCGGCTCCTGACGGATGATTGTTTTGCCGCCCTCGCCTTCGTCTACCTGATCAGCGATTGTCTCTTTTACTGTCTGGCAGGCGTACTCCATCCACATGATTGAAACCGCCATTTCTCCCTCTGCGTCGTAAACCGGCTTGCCGTGTTCTTCCGCGAGCGTTTCAGCAAGCTCCGGCGTGCGGTCCTTCATTGTTTGGATGGCGCGTTCCATCCGCTCGATCCGCTCTTCCACCGGCACTTCCTTCCACGCAGGAAAAGCAGCACGGGCTGCTTCAATAGCTTCCGCTGCCTGCCCGGTCGTTGTTTTCGGCACGTATGCCACGATTTTTTGCGGGTCTGCCGGGTTTTCCCGTTCCATATATTCGTCGGCGTCCACTCGTTTTCCGTTAATCCATGCATATAATGTTACTGACTCGTCTGCCATTGCTGACTCCCCCTTAGAAACATTAGTATCTATCAATTCATCGTAGCCTGCTGCACGTGATTATTCAACTAATTTGCTGAGCCGGCTGCGGCAGTTACTTTTTAATAACCTGTTTAGTGCCGGGCACCATTTTCCCTTTGCACATCGGACACTCTTTTTCCGTTTCATCAGGTGCTTCCGACAGACGTATCCAGGCCGGGCACATCGCTTCTTCACAGACGAGCGCCTCGATGGTTTCCGTTTCCTGCTTTTCCCCTGTATGTGTTTCTCCCGGAAAGGCTTCGAGCAGAAAGCGTGACACTTCCACCTCCTTGCCGCGGTAAAAGGCCGGCGAGCTGATGCACAGCTTCTGCTTCGCCCGCGTAATCGCTACATATGCGAGCCGGCGCTCCTCCTCCAGAGCCTGGGTCTGCTTATTTTCTGCCTTCTCTCCGTATAAAAGGTCCTTCATCCGGTCGGCCTTTAAGGCAGAATCATGCGGCATGATCGTTTCTGAAGCCCCGATCACATACACGACCGGAAACTCCATGCCCTTGGCCCGGTGGATCGTCATCAGCGAAACGTGGTTCGCATCCGGGTCCTTCTCCCGCTCCTTCATCTCGCGGAATGTCCGCAGCATATCGTCGACAAAGTATACAAAAGACGACACACTTTCAAACCGTTTGGCCGAGGACTCCAGTTCATCGAGGGTTTCCTTTAACGTTTCCTTTTTCATGCTTACCTGCTGTTCATCGGCCTCCAGGTAGCCGTCGTAAAACTGGCGCCGCATCTGGCGGATGGCCGTTTCCGGGCGTTTTTCCTTCAGCTTCTGAATCATGCTCTGCCGCTCCTCCACCTTTTTACGCTGAAACGGGCGAATGCCCGGCATGTCTGTTAAATGAAGCAGCGGTTCGCTGCGGGGAGAAAATATTTCACGGTCTTTAATGTGCCGCATGCCGCGCTCCCGGGAGATGAATAAAGTCGGCACAACCTCGGGCATCGCTTCCACGAGCGTCGGATTCAGGCTCAGCCGCAGATAGTCCATCATCGCTTTCACCGGCCACTGCTCATAGAACATCTGGTTGCCGAGGGAATGGTGCACAAACGGCACATCCTGGGCCGTCAGCTGCTCAAAGATGGCACGGCTCACACTGATCGTCCGGTGCAGCACGGCCATATCACGCCACTCGCATTCTCCCTCTGCCACGGCACGCTTCATATCTGCCACCACCTGCTCCGCTTCTTCGTCGGTAGACGCAGCGCGGAAATAAAACGGAGACGAGGCTTCTGCATTCATCACCTGGAGGGTTTTCGTTTTCCGCTGCTTGTTGTGGCGCACCACTTCATTCCCAAGGCCGGCAATAGCTTTATGGGAGCGGTAGTTGACGTCGAGCACAATCGTCTGCGCTTCCGGATACTTCTGGTCAAACTCCAGAATAAATTCGTGCCGGGCCCCGTTAAACGAATAAATCGTCTGGTCGTCATCACCCACCACAAACAAATTGCGGTGCTTTTCCACGATCATCTGCACCAGCCTGTACTGAAGATAGTTGGTGTCCTGAAATTCATCGACCATGACGTACTCAAACCGGTCCTGCAGCTGCTGCAGAAAAGCCGGGTCCTCGTCCATCAATGCTTTGGCCTTCATTAAAATATCGTCAAAATCAATATAATTGCGTTCAAGCTTCCAGTCTTCATACGCCTCGCAGATACGTTTCAACTGCTTTTGGCTCGTCTCTTTTTCAGGAAGATCCGCAACAGCGGTGTCATTCATTTTATGATAGGACAGAAAGGATAAGACCGCCTCGGGCTGATAGACATCTTCAAGGCCCATGTCCTTCATCAAAAGCTTCACGGCCAGCTGCTTTTTCCGCTCGCTTGAAACAATTTCCTGTCGGATACCGTGGCGCCGGAGCAGAAGCAGGAAAAAGGCGTGGAACGTGCGCACCTGCAGATTGCTGGCTGTTTCTCCGACACCCGGCAGGTTCATCACTCTCGTTTTCATTTCCTCCGCTGCTTTTTTTGTAAATGTGATCAGTAGAACGGATTCTGCCGGCACCTGCTTGACCGCCATTAAATAGCCCGCCCGGCAGACGAGCACCGACGTTTTTCCTGATCCGGCACCTGCAAGCGCCAGCAGCGGCCCGCTGCCAAAGCGTACGGCTTCAATCTGGGCTTCGTTCAAAAAAATACCGTCCGCTTCAAGCGAACGAAAATAAAAGGCATCGGATTCCTGATCCGACACGAGCTCTCTGCTTGTTGTGGCTTTAGCAATTGCTGCATATGGTACTTCTTCTCCGCTTACACCGAAGGGAGTCGAATAAAAAGAAAATTCCCGCATAAGTTCTCACCGTTTCTGTTGGATTGAGTATGTTTATTATAAATCGGCACAGCCCCTCTTGTATAGAGCAGGCAGTCACGGGACGGCGAGCATTATTTTTCCACCGCCGCTGAAGCTTTTGCTCTCATAGTCCTGTAACGCCTGTCGTATCTGAACGAGAGGATACGTATGCCGGGCGCGCGGCACCACGAGCTGCCCGCTTTCCACCAGTTGAAACAGCCTCCTGAATACCTGCTGGAAGCGCGCATCGGAAACTGAAGCATTCCAGTGCCTCAGATGAAACATCGCCCCCTTCACTCCCAGTCTTTCCGTAATATAAGCCCAGTCGAGCGGTCTGCCGGAGAGCAGGCCGAGGGCTATAAGCGTTTTTCCCGGCTTAACGGTGAGCGCGAGAGCGGCTCCGGCTTCTCCACCGATCATATCCACGGCGGCTTCTGCTTTCTCCCCCTGCAGGGCAGCTTTCAGCCCGTTCTCTTCTTCTCCCTCCCCGGCTGCCACTATTTTTTCTGCCCCCAGCTGTACCAGCTCGTTTATTACTTCATTTCGTCGTACAAGGCCCACCACGCGAATATTCATCCAGGAAGCCAATTGAATCAGAAGCCTTCCCATTACAGAATTAGCCGCGTTAACAACAAGCATTCCACCGGAAGGAATATCCAGCTTTTCAGTTAAAAGGACGTACGCCGTCACCGGGTTGATGTACATCTGCGCAGCTGTCTCATCGGAAAGACTGTCCGGCACCGGTACGGTCAGGGCTCCCGGCGCATGCACAAGCGACTGCCAGGTGCCTTCGCCCCGCAGCGGCAGCACGCGCTTTCCTATCAATCCTCTGCTCACTCCTTCTCCAACCCGCTCAATAACGCCCACACCTTCGTAGCCGGGCACGAGCGGCAGCGTTACCCGGTGGGCATAACGCCCGTATACAGGAATGAGATCCGAAGGATTAACCGGGGACAGACGCATCCGTACTTCCACGCGGCCGGCTTTTAACTCCCCCTTTTCTTCCTCCCTGATATGAATTTGCTCGGACGGTATTCCAAACGCACCGACGTCTGCTTTTATGTTGATACGTCCCATCTTTTCCCTCCTAATATGCAATTGCCGCTCTGTCTGCGATATGCTACTCTTTGAACAACCCGTATATTTAAATAGGAGGATATAGTCCTACACTTTCTGAAAGCGTTATCCTGGAAGGAGGGAGCCCATTATAAGAAAGAACATGAAGATGCAGACAAAAATTATGTTTCTCGTCGTCGGGCTTGTCGCTTTTATTACGATAAGCTCCTTCGGGGTGTTTGCTTATTTAGAATATAATGATATCGAAGAAGAGCTTGGAGATAAAGCATTAAGCACAGCCACCTACATAGCGAGCTCCCCGGTCGTTCAGGGAGCGTATGCCTCCGAGGATCCAAGCTCCGTGCTTCAGCCCTATGCTGAACGGGTCCGTAAGCAGGCCGGCGCAGAGTTTGTAGTGCTCGGTGATACCGACGGAGTCCGTTACGCACACCCGGACGAATGGAAAATCGGCGAATCCATGGTCGGCGGCGACAACGCCCGCGCGCTCGAGCAGGGGCAGTCCTACGTCTCCACTGCCACCGGCACCCGGGGCCCCTCTCTTCGCGGTAAGGCACCGGTTCGTGATGAAGACGGGGATATTGTCGGCATCGTTTCTGTCGGCTTTCTGCTTGAGGATGTGCGGGCGGCCATCTGGGAACGCTTCGGGCTTCTGTTTATGCTCGCGCTCGTTCTTCTCGCTCTAGGCGTAATCGGCAGTATGGCGGTCTCAAGAAATATCCGGAAAGATATGTTCGGCCTTGAACCTCATGAGATTGGTCAGCTGTACCAGGAAAAAGAAAGTGTACTTACTGCTATCCGGGAGGGCATTATTGCAATTGACACCGAAGGGCGGATCACGATGATGAATGAATCAGCCCGAAACATGCTTGCTATTAACGGTGTCATCGAGGGGCAGAATATTCATCACGTGCTGCCGGACTCGGAAATGCCAAAAGTACTGAAGCACGGACAGCCGGAATACGACCAGGAATTAGTGCTCCGAGGGGCTCCTTACATCGTCAACCGGGAGCCGATCACTATCGATGGCCGGCTCGTCGGCGTCGTTTCTTCGTTCCGTGATAAAACAGAAATGATGCAGATGGCTAACACGCTTTCTGACATTCAGCGCTATTCGGACAGCCTGCGCTCACAAAATCATGAATATCTGAATAAGCTATACGCATTGTCCGGGTATCTTCATCTCGGGAAATACGACGAGGCAGCCCAGCTTGTCGAAGAAGAAACGTCCCAGCAGCGCAAAACCCACTCCGTAGTCTTTCAGCAGATTAACGACCCGACCGTTCAGGCGATACTAACCGGAAAAGCGGCAAGGGCTTCCGAAAAAAAGACAGCTTTCCACATCGACAGCGAAAGCCGGCTGGGAACACTGCCGGACCACATTCAGAAGGTTCAGCTTGTATCTATTTTAGGCAACCTTATCGATAACGCCATTGACAGTGCCTCAGGCTGTTCAACGCCCGAAGTAGCATTTTTCGTCACCGAAATGGAGGAGGAAATTATGTTTGAAGTTGTCGATAACGGGCCCGGACTTCCGGAGGGGATAGACATTACTTCCCAGGGAGCCTCCACAAAATCCGGTGACCAGCCAAGAGGATACGGACTTTCGATCGTAGAAAGAACGATTCAGGAATTAGAGGGTATGCTTGAATTTGGCAACAATGAAAACCAGGGCGCCTACTTTACGGTTTACCTGCCCAAAACGTTGCCGCAAGGGGGTAGTTGATGATTTACGTTGGTATTGCCGAAGACGACTTTCGGATCGCAGATATTCACCGGCAGCTTATTGAACAAATTGAAGGGTTCTCATGCCGGTTCACCTCCGGCACCGCAAAGGAACTGCTCGAGACGATGGAGCACACGCCGGTTGATGTACTGCTGCTCGACATTTATCTGCCCGATCAGCTTGGAACAGACATTCTCGGGCAAATACTGGACAGCCATGATGCGTACATTATTATTATTTCAGCTTCAAATGATCTCACTCATGTGCAGAAAGCCTACCGATCGGGTGTGATCGATTATATTATTAAACCAGCTTCTCCTAAACGGCTCGAGGAGTCGCTGAAAAAATTCCAGGCTATGCAGGCGGCCCGCCCTGAAGGGGATCTTACCCAGGAGGAGATTGATCGTTACTTCTCCCCTCCTGCGTCTCCCGGCACGGCGGAAACCAAATCAGAATTGGATCTGCCAAAAGGTATTGATGCCTTCACACTCGATCAGGTAAAGGATCAGATCCATCAGGCAGAGCACGGAGTAACGGCTGATGAAATGGCTTCGTTTCTCGGTGCTTCCCGAACTACCGCGCACCGATATTTTAAATATTTGTTATCCGCAAACGAAATCGAGGTCCGTCCGATCTATGGAATTGTCGGCCGCCCTGAACGCAGATATTTTAAAAAATAATTCCTTCACCGGCTGCAGCCAGTACATGCAGCCGGTTTATTTATGCCTGTGACATTTATGAAATAAATACAATAAACGAAAGATATACATTTTAAATTGTAAACGGTTACATTTAAGCGTTTTTTGGTTACGCTTACATCAATATAAAAAAGGGGGCTACATATTATGAAGCATTCAAAATATTGGATCGGTGCCGGAGTACTTTCGCTTAGCGTTTTAAGCGCCTGCGGAGGAGGCGGCGGGGACAGCTCGTCAGGTGGTGATGACGGTGACGGCGGCGAAGAAAACTACGAGCCGGATTCCTCACTTGAAATTGTTGCACCGGCCGGAGCTGGCGGCGGCTGGGATACAGTGGCCCGTTCCGCTGCTGAAGGTCTTGAAGAAGAAGGCATTGTCGATCAGGGCATCGGTGTCGTTAACCGGGAAGGCGGCGGTGGAGCCAACGGCTGGTCCTACATTCATAACCAGGAAGGCAATCCGGAATACTCTTTTGTGGCTTCACCTCCACTTCTGCTCGTGCCGCTGAACGGCCAATCGGAATACAGCTATGAAGATTTCACTCCTCTGTCGAATATGATTGCCGACTACGGCGCGTTTGCCGTTACGGAAGACTCGGAATGGGATGATTTGAACGACCTGTTTGATGATATGAAGGAAAATCCGGATGATATCACCGTCGTCGGCGAATCCTCCCCGGGCAGTATGGACCATATGCAGTTTGCCAAAATTGCAGCCGGTGCAGGCGTTGACCCTTCTACGATTAAATACGTATCCGCACAGGACGGCAGCGCCCTGACAAACCTTTTAAACGGTCAGGCTGATGTTTATTCAACAGGTATCACCGAGACGGTCGAGCAGGTGAGAGCCGGCGATGTTAAAGTGCTCGGCATTACTGCTGAAGAACGTCTCGAAGGTGACACGGTCAGTGAATTTCCAACCGCGACAGAACAGGGCATCGAAGAAACATTCGTCAACTGGCGCGGATTCTTGGGACCGCCAAACATGAGTGATGCTGAAATTGCTTATTACGAAGAGACGTTTAAAGAACTCAGTGAATCTGACTACTGGCAGGAAACCCGGGAGTCCTACGCCTGGGAAGAAAACTACATGGACAGCGAAGAATTTGAAGAGTTCTTAGCCGAAGAAGAAGAATCCATGCAGGACCTGCTTGATGAGGTGGGTATTGACCGGGGCGGCGAGTAACACCGTACGAAGGAGCTCTGAACGTTCTGCGTCCAGAGCTCTCTTATTTTAAAAGCAGTTGAAAGAGGTGATACGTCATGTTTCGTTCCGCAAATAAAATTATCAGTATGATTCTCATTGTCATTGCTATTTTCTATTTGTACCTGGCTTTTCAGATCCCCGCTTTTGCTACAGGCGTGTTTACCGCTTCCACCATGCCAAAAGCAGCCGGCTTTTTATTAATCCTGCTCAGTATCTTTTTGTTTTTTATTAAAGAAGGCGAGAGTGAGGAAGATCAGGAAAAACGAAAGGAAGCCGGACAGCATATTTTTTACTTGGGCGGTGTAGGCATAATGATTCTTTTATACATTACTTTGTTAGAGCCCGTTGGTTTCATTTTAGCCTCCACTGTATTTATTTTTCTGTGCAGCCTGTTTATGGGCTACCGGAAACATATCGTCAACGCTGTGACCTCGGTTGTTTTTCCGTTATCTCTTTATTTAGTTTTTACTCAGTTATTAAATATAAGTCTGCCTCCGGGCATTCTGCCGCTGTAGAAAGGAGGTTAAGCTCATGGGAACATTTGATGGAATTTTAAGCGGGCTCAGTGTCGCTTTCAGCGTCCAGGGAATGCTGTTTGTGCTGATCGGCGTTTTCGCCGGAACATTTATCGGAATGATGCCCGGGCTCGGGCCGATCAGCGCGATCGCTATCATGATCCCGCTGACATACAACATGGAGCCGACTGTGGCTCTCGTACTTATGGCCGGCGTGTATTACGGGGCCGTGTTTGGAGGCTCTACCTCCTCAATTCTTTTGAATGCTCCGGGGATTTCCGGCACGGTGGCTACCGCTTTTGACGGCTACCCCATGGCCCAGAACGGCCAGGCGGGAAAGGCACTTGCAATTGCGGCCATTTCTTCCTTTGCCGGCGGGACCGTGAGTGTCGTTCTGCTGATGCTCTTCGCTCCGCTTCTGGCAAGCGTCGCCATTGTATTCGGCCCGCCCGAATACTTTGCCCTGATGCTGCTCGGCTTAACCGCGATAGCCAGCTTGTCTGACGGCTCGACGATTAAGGCACTTATTTCCGCAGTGCTCGGCCTCATGTTTGTCACTATTGGCATGGACAGCCAGACCGGGACGACGCGGTTCACCTTCAATAATCCGAACCTGCTCGAAGGCATTGATTTTCTCGTAATCGCTCTCGGCTTGTTTGCAATTGCTGAAATCTGCAATCTGATTGTAAACCGCAAAAAGACAATTAAAAACCAGGGCAATATTGGAAGCCTGAAGCTTTCCAGACAGGACTTCAAGGATATGAGCGGTCCAATGACCCGCCAGTCCTTCCTAGGATTTATTCTCGGGGTTCTCCCGGGCGCCGGTGCCACAATCGCTTCATTTATCGGATACATTACGGAAAAAAAGATTGCCAAACGTCCCGAAGAATTCGGAAAAGGCGCAGTGAAAGGTATATCCGCTCCCGAAACGGCCAATAACGCCGCTACGAGTGGTGCCTTTGTACCTCTTCTCAGCCTTGGTATTCCCGGTTCCGGAACGACGGCCGTCCTGCTCGGCGCCCTGCTTGTGCTGAACGTGCCGCCGGGGCCGCTGTTAATTGAAGAACAGCCTGACCTCTTCTGGGGCGTTATCATCAGCATGTATATCGGCAACGTGTTTTTGTTAATCCTGAACCTGCCGCTTATCCCATACATTGCTAAAGTACTGTTGATCCCGCGCCCAATGCTGATTTCGCTTGTGATTATGTTCAGCATGATCGGAGTTTACTCCATCAGCTTCAGCACATTTGACCTTTATTTACTGCTTGCTTTTGGCGTAATCGGCTATTTGATGAAGCTGTACAATTTCCCGGCAGCTCCGCTGATCCTCGCATTTATACTCGGCGGGATGATGGAGGAGTCCTTCCGTCAGGCCATGACCATTGCCAATGACGATTTAACGGTGTTTTTCACCCGGCCGATTGCCCTCAGCATGCTGATTGTCGCGCTTCTTTCCTTCCTCGTGCCAATTATTCGCCAGAAAAAAGCATCCTCCGCATAATAAAAAACCCGGGCCCCCGGGTTTTTTTGCGTCATTTTTCATACTGATTTAAAAAATCGTCCAAACTTCGTAAACCATTTTTAAATTCCAGTTGACAAATGACTGATTTCTTTCTATCCTTAGAAATCAGTGAGGTGAACATAGATGCGTATACAAAAAATTATTTATACGGCTTTATTTGCAGCAATTATCGCAGCTTTAGGCATTGTGCCGCCAATTCCGCTCCCATTCAGTCCGGTGCCAATCACCCTGCAGACCCTCGGTGTCATGCTTGCAGGCTCTCTGCTCGGTGCGAGATATGGCGGGCTCAGCATACTGCTGTTTGTCGTACTCGTAATGATAGGACTGCCACTGCTAGCCGGCGGTCGCGGCGGTGCCGGTGTATTATTCGGCCCAGGTGGCGGCTACATTCTGAGCTGGCCGATCGGGGCGTTTATCATTGGCTGGATCGCCCATTCCTTCAAGAAACCTTCGTTTCAAAAGTATTTGTTTGCCAATATCGTTGGCGGCATTCTCGTCATTTATGCCGGCGGGGTCACCTACTTATCGTTTTTAATAAACATACCGTGGACCACTGCCGCGATTCAGGCACTCGCTTTTCTGCCTGGGGATATTTTTAAAGCAGTTGTTGCTGGCTTTGTAGCAGTCAGGCTGAACAAGCAGCACAAAATCAGACTTTAGCGCCGAAAGGGGGGAGGACTTTAAATGATCGGCCAGGCTATCACCCGGCATGCTGATTCTAACCCTGCCGGGACGGCGCTCTCATACTCAGAACGTTCCATCAGCTGGCGGGAGCTGCACGAAACCATTAACCGCCGGCGGGGTCAGCTGCACGCTGCTTTCGGTCCATTTTTTCAAAAGCAGATTGCTTTTGCGCTTCAGGATCCTCTCGAACAGCTGTATATGTTTTTTGCGGTCGTGTCTGGAGGCGGGATTGCTGTGCCAGTGGATGAAACGCTGGACATCGACACGAAAGCTTCTCTTCTTTCCTCCTCCAGATCCAGTCTTTTTATCACAGATACTGAAGCAGCCGGGCCGCCGGTGCCTTCATTAATTCTTGCAGACGTTACCGGCACTGAGGCGTATCCGTCTGCACCCGCTGCCTTCTGCGAAGAGACCGATTTGTTTTACGGTGCCTGCACATCAGGGTCCTCCGGGGCCCCGAAAGTATGTTTGCGGAGCCATCGTTCCTGGCTGAAAAGCTTTGAAGCGGACGAGCAGCTGTTTCCGTTTCAGGAAGGCGAACGCGTACTGATTACCGGAAAGCTCTCCCACTCTCTCTTTTTGTACGGTGCCGTTCGTATGCTCGAAAACGGGCACACCGTTGTGCTGCCCGCACGACAATCGCCCCGGGCGTTTGACCGGATGGTGGACGAGCAGCAGATTACAGTATTGTACGCTGTACCTACCACGCTCCGCTGGATTCTCAGCCACTCCTTTCCTCCTTCTCCCACCGTCAGACTTATCATTACGGGAGGAGAAAAATGGTTTCCTGCCGATAATCAAAAAGCATTCGCCCGATTTCCTTCGGCGGATCTGTATGAATTCTATGGCAGTGCCGAAACCAGCTTTATCAGCGCCTTAAACCATCGCGCGGAACAGGTCAGCTCTTCCTGCACCGGCCGCCTGTTTCCTATGGTGGAAGCCGCATCTTCCCGGGCATCCGGGGAATTAATCGTAACAAGCCCGTTTTTATTCAGCGGCTATGCCGGAGATAAATGCTTCCACTCCCCCCATTCGGTTGCCACCGGAGACATTGGCTGCGTCGATAAGGAAGGCTTTCTTTATATTACCGGCCGGCGGAGTGGAAAAATTGTCAGCCGCGGACGCAACATTTATGCCGAAGAAATCGAACAGGTACTTATGAGTCACCCGGACGTTGAGCAGGCAGTCGTTTTTGGCATGTACGACGCTCTTCAGGGGGAAAAGATTGCTGCACTGTATACTGGAAGGGCTGCCCACAGCGAATTGCGGTCTCACTGCCGGAAGCAGCTGCCGGCTTATAAAATACCTGCATGCCGGCATATGGACCATCTTCCGGTGCTTAGCAGCGGAAAAATCGACCGGGAGCGGGCACAGAAGTATTACGAAGCTTCATTTAAAGGAGAACGGTAATGATGACTGAGCCTGTCTATATTATTGATGCCAAACGGAGCCCTGTACATCATGTGAACGGAGCTTTTTCCCAATTGGAGCCGGAGCAGCTGACGGCGCCGCTGTACAAGTATTTCCAGCTCCATCACGGGATCAATGACCGGGTCCTGGCGGACGAAGTTTTTATGGGAAATACAGTTGGTCCGGGCGGTAACCTTGCCCGGCTCAGTCTGCTTGAAGCCGGATATGATATGTCTGTTCCCGGCGTAACAGTGGACCGCCAGTGCGGCTCCGGCCTTGAAGCTGTGCATCAGGGATTCCGGCATCTGCAGACCGGCGCCGCGGATACCGTTCTTGCCGGCGGGGTGGAAAGCACAAGCCGGGCCCCGAAGCGCTCCTTTTTCGCCTCGGAAGCCTATCCGGTCTCCTCCACGCAGGAAAGAGCCCGCTTTTCTCCAAAGGTTATCGGCGATCCTGATATGGGAGAAGCCGCGGAAACGGTAGCGGAGGCCTACAGCATTTCCCGTGCAGACCAGGACGCCTTTGCCGAACGAAGCTACAGGCTTTCGTGGGAGGAAGCAGCAAAACCGGATATTTCCCGGGAAATCATTCCCGTAAGCCCCATTCAGGCAGACGCAGAGCTTCGTTCTCCAGATAAAATGAATAAAATTATCCGCCGGGCGCCCCCGGTTTTCCAGGAAAGCGGCACGGTCACTGCTGCCAACTCCTCCCGGATCAGTGACGGGGCGGCACTCACGCTGATGGCGAGTCGCTCCTCCTGCCGGCAGCATGGGCTCGAGCCTGCGCTTGAAATCATCGACGCCACCGCAGCGGGTGTTAATCCGAACATGCCGGGCATCGGGCCGGTGCCTGCTGTACGCCGACTGCTTGAGCGAAACCATTTGTCTGTACAGGACATTTCCGTATGGGAATGCAATGAAGCATTTGCCTCCCAGGTGCTTGCCTCCGCCTTTCAACTCGGCATTCCACCTGAGCGGCTGAATACAGCCGGAGGAGCCATCGCCCAGGGGCATCCATACGGCGCGTCGGGGGCGATTCTTATTGCAAGGCTGATGCGGCTGATGCAAAACGGCGGCCTGCCGCTCGGCGTAGCTATGATCGGAATCGGAGGCGGACTTGGGGTCGCCAGTCTGTACCGGCTTTTATAATAAAAACAGCCTGCATTCATCAAAGGATGAATGCAGGCTTATTTTTTATGACGAAGCCTACTTAGTTATTGAGAAACGATTCCGGTACAGTGGTTAAGTCAATTCCCCAAAGGGTCGGAAGAACAAGATAGACTAATGCCGTAATTAGTATTATCGCAATTATATTCAGGAAGAAGCCGTTTTTCACCATGTCGATGATCCGTATCTTCCCACTCCCGAAAATGATGGCGTTTGGCGGTGTACCAACCGGCAGCATAAACGCACAGTTAGCAGCCATCGCACACGGAACCATCAGCGCAAACGGGTGCACCTGAATCGCAATCGCAAGGGAAGCAACCAGTGGAATAATCATCGTGCCTGTCGCTGTGTTGGACGTGATCTCTGTCAGGAACAACACGAGCGTGGCAGATACAAGGATAACGAGAATGATGTTTACCCCTTCAAGGATAGTTAAGCTGTTACCGATCCACTCGGCAAGGTCGGTGTTACTAAAGCCGGCAGCAATCGCCAGTCCGCCCCCGAACAACAGCAGAATGCCCCATGGTATTTCTCTGGAGTCTTTCCAGACCAGCACCCGCGGGTCCTCCTGTTTTTTCGTGGCAGGCACTAAAAATAAAAGCACCGTAGCGATCATGGCAATACCGCCGTCACTGAGGCCGGTTACTCCAACGATTTCCTGCCAGAAAAAGGAACGTGTAATCCACATGACAGCGGCAAATACGAATACTGCCATGACAATTTTTTCTTCGTATTTCATTCCTCCGAGCTTCGTTCTTTCCGCCTGAATCATGTCACGGCCGCCCGGAATGGTCGAAAAGCCGATATTATAGACAAAGCGTGTCAGGTAGAACCAGACCATCAATAAGAAGACAGCTACGATCGGTGCGCCGAACATAATCCACTGTGCAAAGGAAATCTGCTGGCCAAACAGCTCTTCCGACTGCGCGGCCAGAATACTGAGCGGCGGTGTCCCGATCAGTGTACCGAGTCCGCCAACCGTTCCGGCGTAACCAACACCGAAAATAAGCGCTTTTTCGAATTTTTTCACTTCTTTTTCGGAATCCTGTTCTCCTTTGAGGGCTTCCGACACCTGGTACGTAATCGCAAGCGCAATTGGAAGCATCATCATGGTTGATGCTGTATTGGACACCCACATTGATAAAAAGCCTGTCGCTACCATAAAACCGAGAATAATCCGATTGGTGCTTGTACCAATCACCGCGATGATAAACAGCGCGATTCTCTTATGTAGGTTCCATTTTTCCATTGCATAGGCAATAAAGAAACCACCTAAGAACAAGAAGATAATATCGTTACCGTAAGCAGAAACGACAGTGTCCCCGTCGAGCGCTCCGGTAATCGGCAGAAGGACAATCGGCAAAAGCGAGGTTGCCGGAATCGGGATCGCTTCTGTAATCCACCAGGTGGCAATCCAAAGTGTGGTGGCAAGTACTGCTTTTCCTTCATAGCTGAGCCCCGAAGGATCCAGAAATAGCATTGTAATGAGAAATAATAATGGCCCTAAAATAAGTCCAACGAGCTGTGGACGTTTGTAGGAAGGGTCCTGCCCTCCGCTGTCTCCTCCGTCATTTCCTCCTCCGTCATCGCCGTCGCGGTTTTTGTTACGGCCAGCGGTAGAAGGATCCTGTATTTCTTCTTCCTTGTGACGCGTTGGTGACCGGTCCGTCTGAAAAACATTCAGCAATTTTTTCGTCTGCCGGTGGGAATGCCATAATGATTTCCAACCGGAAACAACCGTATTCTTCATCCTTCTCACCTCTTACTTTTCAGATTATTGAAAGCGCTTGCTAACTAATATAATAAAGTTTTGATTCTTTGTATACATTTTGTAAGTAAGCACATACTTTTGTAAACAAAATAACCAAAACTGTCAGCCTTTTTCCTTACTTTTCCATCCAGTCTTTAAGTATTTCCACCTGTTCCGGAGGCATCGTGTACTGCTGCAGCGGCCTGCCGCTTCCCGCATAGTTCATCGTTATTTTAAGCACCCCTTCTCCCTCCAGAAAAGCGAGATACTTCCGCACGGACACTCTCGATATGCCCGTACTTTCTGCGAGTCCCTGCGTCGTAAAGGTACTGCCGGCATGCTGCAGAATTTCTTCGCCGACAATCCGGAAGGTTTCTGTCGTCAGACCCTTGGGCAGCTCGGGCTCCTCCTGCGTACCCTTATTGGCTAAAAACAGCTGATCCACATCCTCCTGTCCCCATTCCTTTGTCGTTCCCGATGCTTTCTGCCATTCCTTTACATTGATTAACGCTTCCCGGAAGCGCTCAAAGTGAAACGGTTTAATCAAGTAATCTGTACAGCCAAGCCGCTTAGCCCGCTGCAGGGACGAGGTATCATTGGCCGACGTAATTGCAATCACATCCACCGGGATTTGTTCTTTTCGCAGCTCCTCCAAAAGATCAAGACCGTTTTCTTTATTTAAATACACGTCCAAAAGCACAATATCAATCGCTCCTGCACGAAGCATCTCTTTTGCTTTCGACAGGTTTTCCGCATGCCCCGCTACGTCAAACCCCGGAACCCGTTCGACATACATACGGTTAAATTTAGCTACCATCGGGTCATCTTCGACCATTAATACTCTCATTTCAGTTCTCCCTCTCTATTGGTATCTGTACATCAAAGGCTGTCCCTTCTCCCGGTTGGGAATCGATAAACACTTCTGCTTCCAGCGTATCGAGGGAACGCTTCGTATTGTACATGCCAAAGCCCCGACCTTCACCTTTTGTCGAGTACCCCCGTTTAAACAGTTCTGCCTGGGTCTTCTCGTCCATTCCCCGTCCGTTATCCTCGATTTGAAAACCAAGACAGCTGTTCTCTTCGTAAATATGCATAAACAAATGAGGGGACGGCGTATGCTTCATCGCGTCACGGGCATTGTCGATCAGATTGCCGATAATCGTGATCATATGGTCGGTCCATTCAGGATCAGCCATCGCTGGCCACATCCCGCTTCCCGACAGCTCCACTTCGATGCCGTTTTCCTGCAGGTTGGATATTTTATTCATTAAATACCCGGCAAGCACCGGATCCTTTACATACGCGGTCACCCATCCGACCTCCTGGCGGTAGTTGCTTGAAATGCTCATCACATAGTCGTCAAGCTCTTCATACGACTCCGTCTGGATCATGGCCGAAATGACGTGAAGCTTGTTCATAAACTCATGGGACTGGGCCCTGAGCGTCTCCGCATAGGTTCTGGCCCCGGACAGCTGCTCGACGAGCCGTGTCAGTTCATCTTTGTTGCGGAAAGTAGCCACCGCTCCAAGCAGGGTCTCATCCGAAACCACCGGCATGCAGCTCACAATAATTTCTACGTCTTTCAGCTGCTGGACCTGGTCAAGCTCCTGCTCTTTAGTCTGCAGTACCCTTTTCAGGAGGGAGTCGGCAAAGAAATGGGATATATCTTTTCCCATCGGGTCTTCTTCGGCGCCGGCTTCCGTGAACAGCTCCCTGGCCGCATCGTTGGCCAGAATCACCGTGCCGCTGCTGTCGACAGCAAGTACACCCTCCCGCACCGAGGACATAATCGCCTCCCGCTGTTCAAGCACCTGCGATATTTCAAGCGGCTCGAGTCCGTGCATCGTTTTTTTGATCCGGCGTGCCAGCCAGAAAGCGCCAATGACACCGGCTGCCAGACCAATACCGCTTCCGAGAACCAGCGTCTGCTGGTCTGCCCAGATGTCTTCCTGAATACTGTCAGTCAGAATGCCCACGGAGGTGACACCAATCTGTTCGCCCCCGTCCATCACCGGTACAAATGCCCGCATGGAAACGCCCAGCGTTCCCTCAGCCGTCGATACGTACGTTCTCCCGTTTAAAGCCTCCGTCTCGTCTCCACCGGCGAATTGCTCCCCGATCCGGTCCTCGCGCTGGTGCGTATAACGCACGCTGTTCATATTCATGACGACTACATATTCCATATTCGTTGCTTCCTGAACTTCCTTTGTATATTCCTGCAGGCTTCCTCCCTGTTCGCCGGCCCGCAGCGCTTCAGCTGCTTCCGGCGAACGGCTGACAGCTTCGGCAATGTTCAATGCTTTTTCTGCCTGCTGGTCCCGGACGTCGTCAGCAGTATCTACGGCAACGATGATTCCGGTAATGCAAAGTGCAATCAGCATCACTGCAGAAATCAACAAGGTAATCCATGTTACAAGCTTTAACGGTTTTGTTCGCTTATCCCCCACCATATCCCCCATCACTGCTGCAAATACTTATGTTTAGTAACATGTTTATTATGCAGGGAGCAGTTCGTTTTTTCAAATGAAGGTCATGGCAGTCTTTTCGTTTATTTTTGCTGGCAGGTCGGGCAGTAATAGCAGCGTCTTGAACCGGCAGTGAAACGGATAATTTCCGTACCGTCCACCCGGCATGGCTGTCCGCCGCGGTTGAACACCCAGTGCCGGTACTCGCTGTAAGTTTTTCCTTCTGCCTTTGCCCGCTCAACGACGGAATCATCAGTTGTTATTCCTTTATGTTTATAGGACCGGTCCATTAATACCAGCAGCTCTTCCGCCACCTTCCGGACCTGGCTGTCACTTAAATCGGCGGGCCGCTGATCCGGATAGACACCAGCCGCAAACAGTATTTCGCTGCGCAGGTAATTACCAATGCCCCCGATAAAATGCTGATCAAGTAAAAGTGACGTCAGGCGCCGGTTCCGAAACTTTTTATCCATGGTGCGATCCACAATCATATCCGATGTTACTTTCTCGCTGAGCGGATCTGGTCCGACCTTCGAGACAAACGGGTGATCCCGGATTTCTTCTGTTGGCATAATTTCCACATCCGAAGCGCTGTATAACAGTGCGGACTGCTTTTCATTATGCAGGGCCAGACGGAGCTTGCGGTTTGTTTTTGGGTACGTGTAGCTGCTTTTAACATACCATTTTCCGTACAGCTGATTGTGGGAATAAATGGTATAGCCGCTGCTCAAGTGAATGAGCATTGCTTTTCCTTTTGTCGCCACCTCGTTGACCTCTGATCCTGAAAGCAGATTTTCGTAAGTCTTTAATCGTTCAAACGCCGTGTACACTTCGATAACTGGCCCTTTTCGAAGGGCTTTTTCCACTTTATCCGCTTCCCGCCGTATCTCTGGTCCTTCAGGCATATCGCTGTTCGCTCCTTATTCTTTTTTATCTTTTCGGCCCATTCGTGACATCGTCTGTCCCCGGGAGATCGTTTCGGTTTCCAGCCCGTCTTCGACGGCCTGTTCCGGCTTTTTTCCATTCGTATGCAAAGCTGCTATCTGGCGAAGACCTGCCTGGATCATCGTCAAAATCAAATACCAGGCTACAGCGATCAAAATCAGCTGCACAAAACGGCTGTCAGGGAACAACGTAATAGGCATATCCCATACTGCGTGCAGCAGCACCGGAATAATAAAGATTTTTAAAAACTGCCGGTCCGCCACATGCTTTCTCTGCAGCGGCTCGTCCCGCTTCACGAGCAGTAGGGCAGCGCCGATGATGGCACCCCATACAACATGCCCTCCAATCGACAGCCAGCCGCGTTCGAAAATAACGTCGATCATTACGCCGGTGCCGTACTGCAGGCCGAAATTAAGTGCATAGCCGGCGGATTCAAAGGCAGCGAAGCCTGCCCCGACAGCAGCACCGATTACGAGCCCATTCAGAATATACTTTACCTGCGTTTTCTTTATTAAGTATGCGATGATAATCAGCTTTCCCACTTCTTCGACCACACCGATGACGATAGCGCTGAAAAACCCAATTTCACCGATGGGGATAAAGGAATACAAAATCAGCGTGACAAAAATCGACGCTACCCCGCCCACGAAAAACATCTGCAGCAAACGAAGCATACTGATGTTTCTCGGCGCATTCAGTTCATAAAAAAACACAACGAGCGCAAACGGTGCAGCAAATGAACCGATGGCGATCATGCCGGGAATTGTCAAAACATTGCCGAAAAACAGCGTGCATCCATATAGAATCAAATATGTGATCACAAGCACCAGAAGTACACGCGAAAACAGCCACGGCTTTGGCCACGAAAGTGGAATCTCCTTCTCATTGGGTGTTGTCAGAGGGGTACCGGAAATAAACACCAGCTCTGCTTCATCCCTTGTATGCCGCTTAAACACGTTGGAGAACAAATTTTTTAGATGAAAATCTGCAGAGCCTTCTTCTCCGACATATTGATTAATCCGGGTCGAAGCCCGGATAAAAGCGCTTCTCGCCTGATCTCCCGGATGTTCTTCATCCTCCACCAGTGCTTCAACGAGGACCGTACGACTGAGTGGAAGCCATCGCCCGCCGGTGGCTTCTGACCACACCAGGGTTTTGGCACCGATTTGTTTTTCATCAATTAGCGCCCGCATCTGCACACTCGACAGCGGTCCGTGCTCTTCGTCATGCTGTGTGTAGTACCAGTAATCCATAGACCTTCCCTCCTGCCTGACTTTCTCCAATTACTCTCATTTTACCCGAAAGCCATGAATCATAAGCTATCCATAAAGAACATAACACCCGAGTCCTGCAGATTGGAATACAAAAAACCAGCCTGTTTCTCTACAGGACTGGCTCTTCGGTTATTTTATTGTCTTTTCTTTTTCGTAACGAACTGCTGCCGGACGGTCAAGCTCATAGAGCCTCTGATACCGTGGGCTTGTATGCATTAAATCTTCGTGAGTACCGCGCATTGTAATCCGCCCCTGATCCAGAAAGCAGATTTCATCTACCTGCTCCAGTCCGCTTAAATGGTGAGTAATCCAAATTACCGTCTTACCCTCTAATGCCTGCAGCACGTCGTTCATTAATGCTTGCTCCGTCCGGGGATCAAGCCCGACCGCAGGCTCGTCCAAAACGACTATTGGTGTATCCTGCAGAAGCACCCGCGCCAGTGCTATGCGCTGGCGCTGGCCGCCGGAAAAACGAGCGCCCGCTTCCTGCATATTCGTATGGAATCCTTCCGGAAGCGAGTTTACAGCGTCATAAATCTGCGCCTGTCTTGCCGCCTGCTTTACTTCTTCCATTGATGCGTCCGGGCGGCCAAGCCGTATGTTATTCTCTACCGTAGTCGAAAATAAATACGGAGATTGGTTCAATACAGCAATCTTTTCCGTAATTCTCTCGCCCCAGGCAGAAGCCGGCCGCCCTTCCACAACTACCTCTCCGTGAAAAGGCAAGCACACGCCCCGAAGCAGGTTTAGCATTGTTGATTTCCCGGACCCGCTTGGCCCTAAAAGAGCTACCCGGCAGCCAGGTCTCCATTCTGCCTGCAAATGTGTCAAGACGGGCTGAGAAGCTTCATAATGAAAAGAAACATCATCAAAGAAAATATGCTTTTTTTCGTGTTCCGGCTTCCACGACTGCGGCTCCTGCAGATTCTCTTCCGCTTCGAGCCTGCTCAGGCGTTCTGTCGAATGCGTGTAACTCGGCAGCTCGCCCACCGCATCAGAAATTGGGATCAGCGTTTCTGTGAGCGGAAAAATAAATAATACAAATGCCGCCACGAGCGTTGGAGCAAGCGATCCCTCTTCCGCCCCGGATCCGGCCCACACCAAAACAATGAGCACAAGCACCGCTGTCACTGTCTGTAAAAGTATCCCCCGGGTGCGAATAAACCGGCTGTATTTCCACTCCACTGAACGCATGGCCTCGTCCGCCTGGCGAAAACGTCCGGCAAGCTCCATGAAACGACCGCTCAACAGCCATTCTCCTATACCGAAAACTGCCTCTGATGTTTCTTTATACAGCCCTGCCCGTTTTGGCTTCCACTCCTGCACAAATGAGGCTGTGCGTCTGTAGGACCAATACGGAATCACAGTCATATAGATGAGCGTATATACAGCTGCCAAAGCGGCCATTTCCCAGGAAAAAAACCCAAACCAAAGCGCTGACAGCAGATACAGAGCGAGCGCGCTTACTGCTGGCATGACGGTTTTAATGTAAATATCCTGCAGGCGCTCGATGTCCTCAGCCAGAAGCCCGAGCATATCTCCAGCATGAAGCAGATGGGACCCTTTTTCCACCACCGGGAGCAGCCCTCTGTATAATCGAACTCTCATATCAGATAAAATCTTTAGTACTGCCTGATGTGCTGCCAGCCTTTCTGCGTAACGAAAGACGGCCCGGCTGACTCCGAAAGCCCTGACAGCAACAATCGGAATGTATACCATTAGAATATTTTCAGGCTGTGTGGCCGACTTTGTTAACAAAAAGCCTGAAACAAACAGCAGAGCCACGGCTGATACAGAGGCAAGAAGCCCAAAAAAGGCTGTCCAGGCGATACCCCGCTTATATTTTTTTACGTAAGGCAGTATCCATTGCCCCTTCATTCTGCTTCTCTCCTCTGCATCCGAATCCATTCCTGAAAAGCCGCGCTGTTTCTCATCAGACCCTCCGGGCTCCCGTCTCCAGCTAATCGGGTCTCTTCCAGAAAAATTACCCGATCGACATCATTTAACCAGTGCATCCGGTGTGTCGCCATAATGACTAGCTTACCTTCAAACAGCTGTTTTAACCGCTGTTTGATATCATATTCCGTTTCTATGTCCAAATGCTCGGTGGGTTCATCCATCAGCAGAATCGGCCGACCGCTTAAAAACGCGCGTGCGATCGCTATACGCTGCGCCTGCCCGCCGCTGATACCGCGGCCTCCTCCGCCTACAGCTGTCATTTCTTTCTTCGGAAGGCTTTTTATCCATTCACCAAGGCCTGCCTGCCCAGCTGCGTCATTCACTTCTTTTTTTGAGGCCCCCGGCTTATTCATTCGGATGTTTTCTTCAATGGTGCCTGCAAAAATATGCGGGTGCTGCGGAATGTAAGCAATCTGCTGCCGCCATCCTTCCTGCTGTAAATGGGTGCGCCACTCTCCGTCTATGATCATCGCCCCGTTTGAAGCCGGCAGAAACCCGGCCAGCAGATGAATGAGCGTAGATTTACCTGAACCGCTGTCTCCGGCAATCATGATTTTTTCGAACCCACCTAAAACTGCGGAAACCTCGTTAAGTGCATTCGCTTCGCTTCCGGCATGAGTCACAGAAACGTTTTTCAGCATTAACCGGCTCTGCTCTGTCCACTCGTGCTGAAGCTCAAGCTCGTGGTTCTTCTCTTTTTCCGCCAGCCATTTTTCGGCAGCAGCCCCAGCTTCCTTCCCGTCAAGCGTGGCGTGGAAATCACTCCCCAGTTCACGTACCGGCATGAAAAATTCCGGAGCCATAATAAGAACAAATAGTGCCGGAAGCAGCTCCCCCTGCCCTTCAATCAAGCTCAAACCAAGAAAAACGGCTACTACCGCTACTGAAAGCATTGCAAAAAAATCGAGGGCAAACGAGCTAAAAAATGCTACCTTCAGTGTGCTTATCGTCGCTTTCCGATACTGCTCGCTCACCTTACGGATGTTATTTTCATGGCCGCGTGCCCTCCCTAGGTACACCAGTGTTTTCAGTCCCCGCACGGAGTCGATAAAATGGTTGGATAACATCTGGTAGGAATGCCATTGCTTGTTCGCTTTTGCTTTCGCCGCCACTCCAAGAAGAATCATAAATACAATTAGAATAGGAAAAGTGGTAAATAAAACCACCCCGGAACGTATGTCCTGGCTTAATACCACCACTCCAGTGACGACCGGAATAATAAGCACACCGGGAATTTTCACAAGCGACAGCTCAACATAGCGCTGAAACTGACTCATTCCTTCCACAAAAGTTGTTACTGTGCCTCCCGTGCCCCGGACAGTATTGTCCGGGCCGAGCCGGCCGATTTTTTGAAAGAGCGCATCGCGTTTTTCCCCCGTCAACCTGCTGGCATAGGAAGCAGCCAGAGCCTCTTTCCAGGACTGCAGAAGATAGCGTAAAACCAGTGCAGCTGTAAACCAGGCAGCAGGCGCTAACGCAGACGACACGCCCTGTTGTTCAAATAACGGCACAATAGCCCGGGCGAGCCAGTACGCCTGCATCACAATCATGCCTGCCTGAATGAGCGTCAGTACAGTCATCCAGCTGAAGCAGGCCTTTGCGCCCCGGTAAGCCAGTAAGTCTTTTCCCATTAGTAGGTCAGATCCTTTCCAGTGACCCGTTTCCGGAACACATAATAACTCCATATTTGATAGCCGAGCACAAACGGCAGAAGCGTAATGGCTACGATCGACATGACCCGCAGGGAGTAATCCCCCGAGGAAGCACTGTATACTGTTAAGTCATTTAATGATGAAAGAGAGCTCACCATAACTCTTGGAAACATAGCCACAAAAACCGAAGCGATAACAGAAGCTATCCCGAAACCTGAAAAGATAAACGCCCAGCCGTCTCTTCCCCGCAGGGAGAAAAGAAATGCAGCGGCATAGCTTACTACAGCAGCAACGGTAATGGCTGCCACCCATCCGCCTTTAACCACATACATATCAGTATTAAAAACAGACAGCACCACGAAAACAATCAGCGCAGAGAAAACAGCCGCTGCGGATCTCCGAGCATGTTTACGCGCCCGCTCCTGTACTTCTCCGACTGTTTTCAACGTCAAAAACATCATACCGTGCAAGTAGCATAAAATTACGAGCGTGAGGCCGCCGGCCACCGAGTATATATTGACAAAATCGGTAAACCCCGCCCTCATTGTCATCGTTTCATCAATTGGCATGCCCTTGAGCATACTCGTAAACAACACGCCAAACAAAAATGGCGGCATAAGGCTTCCAAGAAAAATGCTCCAGTCCCACGTTTTTTTCCAGTACATGTGACGGCCCTTTCCCCGGAACTCAAACGCCACGCCCCGGATAATCAGAGCGAGCAGGACGAATACAAATGGGATGTAGTAGCCGCTGAACATAGTAGCGTACCAGTGAGGAAACGCAGCGAACACCGCTCCTCCGGCCGTGATCAGCCATACTTCGTTGGCGTCCCAGAACGGGCCGATGGTATTGATCAGCACCCGGCGCTCCTGGTCGTTTTTTGCCAATACCCTCGTGCCCATGCCGACGCCGAAATCAAATCCTTCCAGGAAGAAAAATCCAACAAACAAAACAGCCACCAGCAAAAACCAAAATTCACTGAGCTCCATGTTCATATGCCTCCTTGTCAAATGGATCTATCACCGGCTCCTGATCTTCATCCTCCGGGTCATGCTCAGTGCCTTGTTTGATTTCTTTAATGTATAAATAAACCATCACAAGGCCAAGCAGCAGGTAAATTGTAGTAAATGTAATGATGGAAAATAAAAGCGACCCCACTGAAACATTTGGAGAGACCGAAGCAGCAGTCGTCATCAAGCCAAAAACGGTCCACGGCTGCCGGCCAATTTCTGTCATGATCCATCCGGCGGTGTTTGCTATAAACGGGAAGGCAATAAGTGCCATCATCAGCTTTAAGTACCAGCGGCGTTCAAGAAGCGTTTTCCGGAATAAAAACCAGAGACCGAGCATTGAAGCTGTAATCATAACCATTCCAGCACCAACCATAACCCGGAAACTCCAAAAGGTTGCGTTTACCGGCGGGATGTAGTTTCCCGGGCCATACTCTTCTTCGTATTCCGCCTGAAGTGTCTTCATTCCTGGCACTGAGCCCTCAAATTCTTCATAGGCAAGATAACTGAGCAGATACGGAAGCTCCAGCTGTGCTTTATTTTCCTGCGCTTCGACATCCATCCAGGCAAACAGGTTCCACCCGGCCGGGTCTTCACTGTCCTCCCAGAGAGCTTCACTGGCTGCCATTTTCATCGGCTGTGACTCCATCAAATGCTGCGCCTGCACATGGCCGCTGAATGCTGTTCCCATACCACCGATCAGACCAAGCGCCATCGCCAGGGCAAATGATTTCCTAAACAGGGAAACCTCTTCTCCCTTCAGCATTTTATAAGCACTTGCGCCGCCTATAACAAACGCTCCTGTCGCAAAAGCACCGAATATAACGTGCGGAAATTCCACTAAAAACTGAGGATTGGAAAGAAGAGCAAAGAAATCATTCATTTCCGCCCGGCCGTTCTGCAAAATATAACCGACCGGCTCCTGCATAAAAGCATTGGCTGCGAGAATCCACATGGCTGAAAGAATCGTTCCAAGCGCCACCAGCCAGATACACATCAGGTGAATGCCCTTTGGCAGACGATTCCATCCAAAAATCCACAGCCCGATAAAGGTCGATTCCATAAAGAAGGCCAGCAGAGCCTCTACTGCTAGTGGCGCCCCGAACACATCGCCTACAAAACGGGAATATTCCGACCAGTTCATACCAAACTGAAATTCCTGAATGATACCAGTCACCACCCCGATTGCAAAATTAATTAAAAAAAGATGGCCCCAGAACTTCGTCATTTTTAAATACACTTCTTTACCGCGGAAATAATATAATGTCTGCATAATTGCCACCATAAAAACAAGTCCGATCGATAAAGGCACAAAGAAAAAATGAAAAATCGTCGTCGATCCGAATTGAATTCTGGCTAAAATCAACTCATCCACTGTAGAAACCCCTCCCCTGTTCACTATTTCACAAATTCAAGTGAAATTATTCACATGACTCGATATTATTATGCTCCTGAACGTGATAAAAATCACATACTATTTATGACAAAGCTATTAACATATTGTGGCAAAAGTATGGCAGATATTAAAATCGTTCCAGGTCTTATCCTCCCGGAACGATTTTGAATTTTATTATGTCATATGCCAAAAATGATTAAGGAGCTTTAACAAGCGACTCCGGAAGCGCGTACCGATACATATACACCGGGTCCTCGTGACGGTCCAGGACACTCAGAAGCTCTGCCGGCGGTTCCGCGTATATTCCCGGGTAGTCCTGCTCGTCCTTTGCCTCCTCCACGTTAAAGGCCAGCTGTTCTTTATCGGTAAAAAATTGTGCGTCAATGCCGGGTTTATTGCCCCTTGCGTCCAGCCGCACCCATCTGTCTTCTTCGTGAAGATAGACGGCATTTAAAGCATGAATGCAGTAGCCGTCTGACGATTCTTCGAAGAGAGTTAGCCGCTGGTAGCAGAAGCCGCATGGTATCCCTTCCGAGCGGAGAAGCGCCGCCAGCAGATGAGACTTGGACCAGCAGATCCCCTCGCGGTATTTCAGCACCTCCGAGGCTCTCCGGGTAACTGTTTTACCCTGAATATCCCACGAATGGCTGACTTTATCACGCACAAATAAGTAGGCAGCTTCTATCTTTTCTTTTTCATTCATTTCCGGAAAAAACAATTCCGCCGCTTTCTGCTGAATACTTTCCGCCGCGTAATCGATGTCATAGGTTTCCTGTAAAAATTCTATAAGTTGCACCATCGCCCTGCCTCCCTTTATGTATAATTATACTAAATAAAGAATTTAAATACAAAAAGAACAGGCAGCTGCCTGTTCTTCATTTCTTCTTATTATTGCTTTATCCACTGGGGCTCCGGTTTTTCGTTCATTGTCTCTTCTTCAATGAAGCTTTGATTCATGCCCTCCTGGACATAGGGTTCGTGCCCTGCAATCCAGTATTTCATTAATACAGTATAAAGAAGCAGTGCCGGCAGGCCGCCGATAAACCATGAGCCGTCAATATTAATAAAGGAAACGGCAGTACCAACAACAATGGATATAATAGCTGCGGGATTCCATCCTTTAAAAGCCTGGAACAGCTTGCTTTGTTCGTACAGCGCTGCTACGTTATAATTCCGTTTATGCACGAAAAAGAAGTCTGCAATCATTACACCGAATACCGGCCCCAAAAAGGCGGAAACAATGGCAATGAAGGTTGTAAAATATGCAGCATTCATCAGCCACCACGGGCATGTGAACGTAGCGAGTATACCAATGATGATGCATGACTTCGCCCAGGAAATTTTAAAAAGGTCCATTGCTACTAGCGCCGGTGGCATAATGTTAGCCATCAAGTTCGTCGTCACCTGGGCTATCGCAATAAAAATCAGTACGATAATGCTTGCCACGGTAGAAGGAATATATTCGGAAATAACATCAATCGGGTTCCAAATTCCAACCGCAGCCGCTCCGAGCATGCCAATAAATGGAAGCAGAATGCTCGGCGGCACCATACCAACCAGATGAGCATTAATATAGGTGGATGTTTTTGTCTTTTTCGGGACGTATCTTGTGTAGTCTGACACGTTAATCAGAAGGGCTGCAAACTGTCCCACCAATACGGTCATTGCAAGCCAGAGCGGAATGCCCCAGGATCCGTCCACATTCGCGGCTGCCTGCACCTCAAATCCAAACGTCGTTAAAAACAGGAAAATTAAGTAGATGATACCGCCCATTATGATGACAGAACCGATAATTTCCACCCATTTGATGGATTCAATACCTTTAGCCGAAAGAAAAATCTGCAGGGCCTGAAAGCCAAAAAACCACACCCATACATTTTCAAAGCCTATAAAGCTCGAGGCAATCTGATTCAAAGCCTGCGCCCCGAGCCATGTCTGTATCCCGAACCAGAACAAAGCCGGAATACTCCGTAAGAGAGCGGGGATTCTAGAGCCAATCGGTCCAAAGGACGAACGAAGCTGAACAACCATCGGAATACCGTGCTTCCATCCTACATATCCATTTAATGAAAACAACAGAGCGGCCATAATATTTGCGAGAAGCAGTGCCGCGCCCGCCTGGTAAAGGTTCAGGTCACCAAACGGCGGAATCAGGCTCGAACCGAGCATGAATGTACCGATCATGATGGTATCCCCCCACCACATCGCCACATAAGCCTTCGGCCCAAGGATTCTTTCTTTCTCACTAGTAATTGGTCTCAGATCCTGCCGTGCCTGCATGATGTTTCCCTCCTAAATAAAAAACGAACAATTCATGAATACTTTATTTATTCATTCGTTAAATGATTAATTTTATTTTATCGGAGAAACATGCACTGGATCATTGTTTATCATCACACAAATTTATTATGTTCTCTGTGCATTATTGCTAAAAACAGCTGATTTATTCCAGTTGAAGTGTACATTTTCTTACATTGTAAAAATTTAGTCATTTACATTGATTTTTGGAAACGTTTTCATTACACTGTAGGTATATCTTCTTACTTCATTACCGAACGTACTTTGATACTATTAGGGGGGTTTCCATGCTAGAGGGTAAAACAGCTTTAATTACAGGCGGCGCCGGTGGTATTGGCAAAGAGACAGCTCAGCTGTTTCTCGATAATGGAGCGGATGTCGTTCTCGTGGATGTGAACGAAGAAGCTTTAACAAATGCTAAAAACGATTTAACGAGCGGAGAAAAAACAGTCACTGTTATCCAGGCCGATGTAACAAAGGAAGAGGACGTCGAAAACTATATCAGGCAGGCAGCAGAAACATTCGGGAAAATAGACATTTTCTTTAATAATGCGGGCATTAACGGCCCAGTTGCACCAATTAAAGATTTGGAGAAGGACCAATTTGACTTGATCATGAATATAAACACGACCGGTATTTTCCTTGGGCTGAAGCATATGATACGTCACATGGAAAAACAGCAATATGGCGTGATCATTAACACTGCTTCCAATGCCGCCTATATCGGATCAGCAGGCATGGCCGGGTATATTGCCTCCAAACATGCTGTAGCCGGTTTGACAAAAACCGCCGCTCTGGAAGCAGCTTCGGCAAATATCCGGGTGAATGCTGTGGCACCAGCGGCTATCGACACGCAGATGCTCACCAGCATTCAACAAAATCTTTCGCCGGATGATCCGGAACAGGCGGCGGCTGCAATTCGTCAAGGAATACCCGCCGAACGCTTTGGCACGCCAAAGGAAGTAGCAGAAGTCGTACTTTTTCTTGCTTCCGACAGGGCCTCCTTCGTTACCGGATCATTGTATAACGTTGACGGAGGCATGCAGGCCGATTAATTTGTTACACCCTACTAGTTTCCTCTTTCATGCGCGTTCGCTCTCAATCATGATACAATCAAACGAGCGAACAAGGTCTTCATACGGCCTTCATGAAGGAGGTTCTTTTTTTTGAAATTAATTATTGGCATAACCGGCGCCACGGGAGCCATTTTTGGCATCCGTCTGCTCGAAATATTAAAATCCACCGACATTGAAACCCACCTGATTTTATCCTCCTGGGCAAAGGCTACTATTCCACTTGAAACTTCGTATACAGCGTCCCAGGTAGAGGCGCTTGCAGACGTTTCGTATTCCTCAAAGGATCAGGCCGCCCGCATATCAAGTGGCTCCTTTCGTACCGAAGGCATGATTATTGCTCCCTGCAGCATGAAAACGACTGCCTCCATCCGTCACGGCTTTGCGGATAACCTTATTGCCCGCGCAGCCGACGTGGTTTTAAAAGAGCGCAAGCACCTGCTTTTAATGACCCGGGAAACGCCTCTTAACACCATTCACCTGGAAAACATGCTCGCCCTTTCCAAGCTCGGCGTAACCATTGCTCCACCGATGCCTGCTTTTTACAATCAGCCGGCAGATATCAATGAACTTGTCGACCATATTGCTTACCGCACGCTCGACCAGTTCGGCATTCATATGGAAGAAGCTGATCGCTGGGAAGGCATGCCTTCATCAAAACATAAATAGAAGCGGGCGCCTATTAATGCCGGGCGCCCGCTCCTATTTCACAGATAAGATCCCTTTCAAGCTTTATTATGCCAGCCAGTCGCCCTTCATAACAGTGACTGCCCGTCCACCGATGTGACAGCGGCTGCGGTGCATTTCCACCTCTACAACACCTTCCCGCTTACTGACCTGTTTGGCCGTGAAGCTCTGCTTTGCCATACGTTTTGCCCAGTACGGACCGAGTGCACAATGCGCCGAACCTGTTACCGGATCTTCATCCACCCCAATGGCTGGGAAAAAGCAGCGTGACACAAAATCGATTCTCTCTTCTTCTGATAGAGAAGTAACTAAACATCCGCGCGTCGTATGCTGGGCTAATGCTTTCATATCCGGCACGAGGTCCCGGAGCGTCTGTTCGGAATCGACTTCTACAATAACATCCATCCGGTTTTGCTCTACCGCAGGTGCCTCCACCCCGAGAGCCTCAAGCAGTCCTTCATTTAAAGGCGCAGGCTCCGGCGGCTCTGATGGAAAGTCGAGCCAGATGGTTCCCTCCTTTTGAAAGGCAGCCAAAGGTCCGCTCGCGCTTTGAAACGTAATCGTCCCCGTTTCCGGAATCTTTTCTTCTTCCCACAGCACGTGCGCTGAGGCAAGCGTCGCATGACCACACAAATCCACTTCAGCGGACGGGGTAAACCAGCGTATTCCGTATTCACTTTCTCCTCTTTTAACCAGAAATGCGGTCTCAGAAAGATTCATTTCTGCAGCTGTCTGCTGCATCCATGCCTCAGACTTCTGGTCTGTTTCTTCCAGCAGGCAGACGCCTGCCGGATTTCCGTAAAAAGCCTTACTCGTAAAAGCATCCACCGTGTATATTTTCATTCTTTTTTCTCCTTATCATCATAATACTTGCATTGTAGCATATGATAAAAAAAGGCACTGGGCTTCTTCCAGCCCGTGCCTTTTAGTCAAACTACGCCTGCTCTGATTTTCTTTTTTTGATCGCAGTCAGTATGAATGGAACACTTATGGATAAAATGATCATAATTATCAACACAACACTTATAGGAGAAGCAAAGAATACCGAAGCACTGCCATCAGACATAATTAAACTTTTGCGGAAATTTTGTTCCATATCATGTCCAACGATTAAAGCCAAGATCAATGGGGCGATCGGGAAACGCAGCAGTTTAAATGCTAAACCGAGCACCCCAAAAGCTAATAAAATATAGAAATCGATGGTACTGTAACTGAGCGTATATGCACCGACAAACCCGAGCATTAGTATTAATGGATAAAGAATGTGCGACGGCGTATCCAGTACTTTAATTAAAAGACCTACCAGCAGGATATTAATAACAACTAAAAATAGATTTCCAATAAACATGCTGTTAATCAATGTCCAAATGGTTGTTGGTTCACTTTCAAACAACAATGGACCGGGCTGAATACCCAGCATAACCAAAGCCCCTAATAAAACAGCTGTGGTCCCGGAGCCCGGTATCCCCATACTTAATAATGGAATCAAGGCACCTACCGAAGCACTGTTGTTTGCTGACTCTGGCGCAGCTACACCTTCAGCCGTTCCCTGTCCGAATCTTTCTGGAGTTTTAGATAACTGCCGTTCAGTAGTATAACCAAGCATCGAAGCAATAGATCCACCTGCCCCAGGCAATATCCCAATTAAAAAACCTAGCGGAGCGCTTCGAATGATTGGCATTTTGGAAGCCTTCCACTGTTCTTTGGTAAACCACAGGCTTTCCACCTTGTTTTTCTTTTCCGGAGGTCGATTAATGGCAATAAAGTTATACAATACTTCTCCGACAGCGTAAATACCGATGATAACAATGAGAAAATCAATGCCTTCAGTTAACTGGGGCAGACCCATTGTGAAACGATAAACACTGCTTTGTGCGTCTACCCCGATCGTACTCAGTACTAATCCGAATAACATAGAAATAAATCCCTTCAGCATATCTCCCCTCGAGAGTGAGACAATAGCTGAAAGTGTAAAGAGCATCAATAAAAAGTATTCGGCCGGACCGAAGCGTATAGCAAAATCAGCCAGCGGCCCTGCCAGGAAAGTAAAGCCCACAACAGCCACGGTCCCCCCCACCAGGGAAGCTATCGTAGCTATTGCTAAGGCTTGCCCGGCCTGACCGTTTTTAGCCATCGGGTAACCGTCAAATGAGGCGGCAATCGCCGAGGCGTCTCCGGGTGTGTTTAATAAAATGGAACTCCTCGAGCCCCCATACATAGCTCCGTAATAAATGGCAATTAATAAAATCATAGCACTGATCGGTTCCATTCCGAAGGTAACCGGTATCAGCACCGCTACACCTGTAGCTGGCCCCAGTCCGGGAAGCATCCCTACAATTGTACCTAGAAGCCCTCCTAAAAAGACAAAAAGCAAATTAAGGGGAGTTATTGCATTCATTAGACCGTCTATAAAATATCCGTAATCCATTTTTCTTCCCCCTGTTCGTTATGGCAGACTGATATTAAGCAATTCAGCAAAAATGTACCAGGACATAAAAGTGAAAATAAGTGTTGTAAGTATATTGATTAACCATTTGGATTTACCGTTAATAATGAACATAAGCACTCCCAAATACAGTAAAGTTGCAATAATATAACCCGCAAAATCGAATATAAGCGCATACATTACCCCGAAAATCAATGTCCCCCCAATAATATATGGAGTCCGGCCACGGGCTATTGCCTCTATATCTGCGTCTTCTTTGTGCTCCTGATGACGCTCTTTATAGGAACGAATTAAATAAAAAACACTCAATATGAGAAGTAGTACAGATACACCCATCGGAAAATAATGCGGACCAAAAGCATTTCCAAGCTGAGCCTGCGCCAAATTTAATGTCGCAATGATAAAAACTACTGCCGTTAATACAAATACTGCCGGCAGTGATAGTTTAACCAATGTCATGTAAAACACCTCTTTCTATTCTGTCAAACCAGCATTCGTCAGCAGTTCCTCATATGTCTGCTCCTGCTCATCCATGAATTGATCTGTTTCTTCCGCATCCATGTAGTAATCGTCCCACTGGTTGTTTTCAAGGATAGTCTGCCATTCCTCTGTTTCGACCATCTGTTGCAAACGTTCATCCCAATAAGCAATTTCCTCTTCTGTCATATCAGGTGGGCCCATCACTCCACGCCAGTGAGGGAAGACCAGATCTACACCCTGTTCTTCGAACGTTGGTACTTCAGGCAATTCATCCAGACGCTCTTCTGAAGAAACCCCGACAATGTCGAGCCGGTCCGCCTTATATTGTTCACTCGCCTCGGATACAGACATCGTCGCGACATCGATATGACCTCCAAGTAAGGCAGTAACTACTTCCCCGCCACTTTCATAAACTAAAAAGTCCAGCTTCGATGGGTCTATACCATATTCCTGAGCCGCTTGTATAAATGAAAGATGATCATCGTTTCCAAGCCCTGGAGCTACTCCTATTTTTAATGACTCCGGATCTTTTTTCAGCTGCTCCATCACAGATTCTAAATTTTGATAATCAGAGTCCGGGCCAACCGCGATTGACTGCCACTCAGTAGCTAAAATAGCCAGCGGCGTAAAATCTTCCTGGGACAGCTCACTCAGCCCCAATGCATTATTTGTAAATAAAAGACTTGAATTGACAGCCAGAGTATTGCTGTCTCTGTTATTTAAGTATTGAAACCCTACCTCTCCCCCGCCGCCGGGTTTATTCACAACATTAATATCAGCTTCAACTAATTCGTTGTTATTTAAGGATCTCTGCATCGAACGGGCAGTCAGATCCCAGCCGCCTCCCGGGGTAGCCGGAGCCACAAATTCAATTAAATCTGGCGGATAATCGCTTTCTTCGCCCTGGGACTGCTCTGAAGAACATCCACTAATAAACGCAACAGATAAAAATAACAGCAGTATTCTTTTCAATGGTTCCCCTCCTAACGCATTTCGTTATATTATTGACAATCTTAAAGATTTTTCTGTAAATTGTAATCGTTTTCAAAATTATTCAATTTTAATTTTTTTGGTGCTTTTTGTTCATTTTGTGCACAAAAAAAGAGCTCTTAGATGAACTCTTTTAAATTTCATAATAGTGCCGTTCCGGTCGCCCTACAATTCCATACTCCAAGCGGGCTTCTGCTTCTCCTTCGGAAATCATAAATTCTAAATATCTTCTCGCTGTAGTTCTGGAAGCACCTATTCTATTAGCCGCCTGTTCTGCAGTAAGTCCACCACAGGCTTCGCTCAAAACCTTTTCTATCCTTTCAAGTGTCAAATAGTCGATACCGGTGGGAAGCTTTCGTTTGTCTACAGTAGGTTTTGATTCATCCGGCTGTGACATATAATCATCAATGAATTGTTGATCCACATTTTGTACAGCATCGAGGGTTTCTTTTTTCGATAAGTAATTCTTTATTGTCTGTTCAAATTTTTCAATGGTTACAGGCTTAATCAAATAATTAACAACACCCCCGCGCAAAGACTTCTCCAGATATTCCCTGTCCGTAGCTGCGGTAATAATAATGATGTCTATATCAGGATAAAAATGACGAAGATCTTCAAGTAGATGTATTCCCATACTATCCGGCAGATATATGTCAAGCAGCAGCACATCAGCTTGCTTTTCCTGAAGCAGCGTCCACATTTCCTTCGCATTCAGGGCGTGACCCGCGGATTCTATACCATTAATATTTTCTAAATATTTTTCATGCAGCATGCCTATACGGTAATCATCCTCCACGATTAACGCCTTACGCATCGCGCAACCCCTCCTTATTTCTTTCTTTAGGAATAAACACACTTATAATTGTGCCCTCCCCCGGATTTGAATATACTTCAATCATTCCGCCCAATTCATCGACTTCATCTTTAACATTTGCCAAGCCATAGCCTCGGCCCTCTCCTTTCGAAGAAGCACCCTGCTGGAAAAAATCTGTTTGAAGATCCTCAGGCATCCCAGGCCCATTATCTCTTATCTCCATTACAATATCTTTCCCAATATCCGTTACGAAAAAGCTTACCTCCCGTTGCTTTTGAGCATTCACTGCTTCAATCGCGTTATCGATTAAATTCCCGGCAATAATAATTAATGAAGTTAAAGTGACATGCTTTGGCATAATAGATAAGAAGGATTCAGGATCAATAAAAAAATCGGTCTTTTTCTCTGAAGCAGCAGCTGCTTTTCCGAGGAGTACAGCCTGAAGCTTTTCATCATGGATCTGGTCCATCACCATCTTCGTATGTTTTTGCTGAGTGTTGGATTCATCCATCAGCATTTGTTCTGCTTCTGTATAATAGCCAAGTTGCAGCAGACCCATTAACGCGTAAAGCTTATTCGTAAATTCGTGGGATTGAGCTCTCAGGTCATCAGAATATTTTTTTACATCAGAGAACGCTTCTATCATCTGCTTCATCTCCGTTTTGTCCCGGAATGTGAACACTCTTCCCACCCTCTGTCCATATTGGGCGATTGGACTTTCATTTACAATTAAGGCTTTCGAAGCCGTTATTATTTCTTCGTTTCGAATTATGGAACGGCTCTTTAGCAATTTCTTCTCCCGGGAATAGGGGAGCACTTCGTCAATTAAAAGTCCTTCTCGGTTTCGTGGAAGCTGCAGGAGCTCTTCCGCAGCTTTATTAATCATCGTCACCCGGTCATTATTATCTACCGCAATAATCCCTTCATGTACAGAGCCGATAATGGCCGCCCGGTCCCGGTATAGATCAGCAATCTGGTAAGGCTCGAGTCCCAGCGTATCTGAGCGGATACTTTTAGAGAGCAATATGGTACAAACAGCTCCAATCAACAGAACAATTAGTGAAATGGCAGATGTCCGACCTGTCTGTTTCCATACATCTGCCCCAATAGCAGCTTTAGAATATTCAACAACAGCAGCCCCTTCTACTGAAGTATAATCTCCGTAGTCGATCGAAACAGGCGCATGACTTCTAATTATTTCTTCATTCCCAGTGTCAGCCTCTCTCACATAGCTTCCGCCGAATACTAAAGCTGTATACGCATCCCCAGAATCAGGATCAAGCTCGTTGCCATCCCCTGCAATAACTTCGTTATTTCTGTTAATTATGTATACCCGGTCTGCATCCACCTGCGTTCGTATCTGTTCACTGATAACCTCAGCTTCCTGTCCTTCCCCATTCTCGAAAGCATCTTCCACTGCCGGGAATCCCGCCACAGATCGACTGGTCTGCAGGGCAAGCTGCCTGGCATCATTGGTTTCCTGACGGAATTCATTCCAGGCATAGACACTGTTCGCTAAAACGATAACCATCAATACAAGCAGGAATACCAGGACTCCAATTTTCGTCTGCAATTTATATTTTTTGCGATGCAATTTGTCCCTTCTTTCCCGTTTTCAATTATTTTTTTAAATGTGATGTATCTTTTATCCTATCATAGGAAAACATGTATTTAGGAAACAAGGATTAATTCTCCATTTGATAGGGAATGGGGTATCACACATACTTCCTGCCCCGGTAGTTGTGACTACAAGCAGAAAGGAGAAATACAACTAAATGAAATGGATATGGAAAAAAGATACTTCTCTGCCTTTTCAGGACGTTTTCGGCCCAGTTGAATCGACAATTACTCATGTCACTTATGATTCCCGGAAAGTCCAGGAAAATGGCTGCTTTGTCTCGATACCGGGCAAAAACATGGACGGCCACACGTTTATTCCAGATGCTGTCCGCAACGGTGCATCCACCATCGTAGGAAGCGACCGCGATACACTCACCCATTATGCTGCTTCATTTCCAGCCGTCACATTCGTTCTCGTGGAGGACAGCAAAATAGCGATGGCTGACTATGCAGCGCATCTGCACCACCACATTCACAAAAAAATGAACCTTTTCGGCGTAACAGGGACCAACGGAAAAACGACTGTTACGGCTTATATACGGTCAATGCTGAACAATTTAGGAGAGCCCGCGGGCATTATAGGAACAGCTGGAGTATGGTCCAAAAACAATAAGCAATCATTTAAGCCCACCACCCCGACGACACCGGAAGCGGCCGATCTGCATGATATTTTCGCTTCCTTTTATGAAGAAGGGACACGCACAGTAGCAATGGAGGCGACCTCTATTGCCATTGATTTAAAGCGTCTGCACGGCCTCGAATTCGAGGTGGGCGTTCACACTAATCTCGTATCTGAGCATATGGAGTTTCACGGCACGATGGAGAACTATAAACAGGCAAAATTAAAATTATTCAGGCAGTCCCGCCAGGCCGTGGTGAATCTTGATGATGATGGTATGGCCGAGGACATTTTAAACATGTTCGACGGCCCGGTCTGGACATACGGCATCCGGCGCTCTGCAGATATTATGGCCAGCAACATCCGCACGGATACAGGCGGATCAAGCTTTCTGCTGACGGTACAGGGGCGCTCCTACTTAGCAAGGGCTCCGGTGTTTGGTGAATATAATATTTCCAATACCCTGGCTGCGGTAGGTTCGTGTCTCGCTGCCGGCTATTCGGTATCCGAAATTCTGTGCTCGCTTCCAGATATTCAGGGTGCGGAAGGGCGTTTCCAGATTGTCTCCGATTATCCAGGAAAGCAGATTATCCTCGATTACGCCCATACGCCTGACGCATTGGAGCTGGTGGTGGAGACAGTTAAAAGCCTCCCTCATAAAAGGCTTATCCTCATGATTACCGGAATCGGCCTCCGGGACCCGGCCAAACGTCCGAAAATGGCAGCGGCTGTAGAGGGAAAAGCAGATCATATCATCGTTTCTGTCGATCACCCCGGCCCATACAACCGCCAGCGCATTGTCGATGACGTTGCTTCTGGTTTTAGCGATCCCGGTGCAGAAAATATATACAAAAGAAAACACCGGGAGGACGGCATTCATAAGGCTCTCTCGCTGGCGGAAAACGGCGACCTTATCGTCATTACCGGTCTCGGCTTCGGTGGCTACCAGGTCATTAACGATCAGCATGTTCCTTACGATGAACTCGAAGTGATTGACTCTTATTTTCAGGAAAACCGGCAATTATCATAAATAATCTATAAAATGACCAGGAAAGTAATATACTTTTCTGGTCATTTCCTTCATAACAATTGTATATTTTATCCATAAATAGAAATTGATTACTTAATACCACTTTGCTATAATTCAATTATATAAGAAAAAGAGCCTACATATACCCCAATAATATACAGGCTCCTTTTCCTCTCTGCCTTTTCTTGATTAATAAGTCTTGTGTTCATTCTATTATGTATAACAGAAAAAACTTTCACTTTCTTAACATTTTTTTCGTTATATTCATACAGTTTGGATGATTAAGCGGCACAGGGAGGAATGAAGGTATGGAAATTTCGAAAGACAAGAGGGACAGAATTATTCATCAGCTTACACTTTTTTATCATACTACGGGGCTTCCCGCTTCTTTTGCCTTTGCTGATGGCTATTTATATCACAGCGTCCCCACTGTTGAAGCAAGCGACAAGCCGTGTTTGTACAAAGCAGTAACGCAGACTGCAGTGTGGGCCTCGTTTCATGCGGACAAAAGCTTTCTCTTTCATGAGGATGAATACCACCGCTGTTATTTGATTGCCACCCAGATTTCTTTTACTGGAGGCTTCATCATTGTAGGACCGTTTGTTACAGAAGAATTTTCTTCCCATTCTGTACGAAACCTATTAATTAAGCACCAGCTTCCTATGGAGCAGGAAACAGAGTGGCGCCGGCACCTTTCTTCTCTTCCTAAAAGAAACAGCCAGCAGATTAATTATTTAATGGAAAGTTTGTCTCTCTCACTTACTGTTTCTCCAACAAATGTTTCTTCACTAGAAAAGCAGGAAGAAGAATGGCAGCCTCCTTTAGATAGTTCAGAATTTTTTGAAGAGGAGCTGTCGGTACATTATCCTTACGAACTGGAGCGGGAATTCCTTTATCATTTAAAAAAGGGGGATGAACGTGCTTTTACACTGTTAACTGAATTTGATTCATATTCTCCTTACAGATTGGGAACCAGCACGAGCCGGGCAAATAAAAATTCGTTAATTATTCTAGTTTCCCTGTTGGTGCGTGCCTCCATTGAAGCTGGAGCGGAAGCCTGTAAAATGATGAAAATTGGTGAGCGGATCGTTCAGGAAGTTGAAAGCGGTGCCCGTTTACACTCCTCCTATACGCTTAAAGAAGAAACCATCGATATTGTTTCTATCTTTTTACGTGAAATTAAAGATGTGCTGGCTAACTCCTATTCACCGGTAGTAAGACAGATTATCAGCTACATCGAAATGAATATTTGCGAAAATGTTACTTTAAATGACATTGCCGAACAATGTGGTCGCCACCCTAATTACATTTCGGGCCTGTTTAAAAAAGAGACCGGACAGACCTTACAGGAGTATCTGCTGAATGAACGTATTAAACGGGCCAAATATTTTCTCGCCCATTCCGATCATTCTCTCATAGATGTCTCCCACTACAGCGGGTTTCAAAGCCAAAGTTACTTTGCCTATCAATTTAAAAAATGGACGGGGACAACTCCCCGCAGCTACCGCAATAAGTATCAGGGGGTAACCCGCCACTGACGCTCTTGCATGAAAAAACGATCCTTGGGCGAAGGATCGTTTTTTATTCCTTATACTTTCATTAAGCCACTAGGAGCATACTGCTCCGCATAGTTTAAGTATCCGGAAATGTTATGCTCAATGTCATCGATCCGCACCCGAAAGGAATGATGGCGGATAAAGAAGGCTCCAAGAATGGCTTCCGGCTTCCGGAAATACATCGCAATCTCCGGATAGAAAAATCCATTTAATTGATGTACTGCCCGACGTTCAATAGTTTGATATACTTTTTCTTCATCAAACCCTTCAAGCAGATACTCCTTCCCCTGCGCTTTCATGTTTTCTATCATTTGATAGCTTGCCATTAACAGCTCCAGAAAGGTTGGATAAGCCGTAATGCGGTGATAGATAAAGTCCAGCTTTTTTTCTACGTTTTTCAGTCCGAACTGATAATATTTATCTTCCGGCCTGTATTTGGTCAGTTCATCCGTACAATAGCTTAACCAGTGGTCGTGATGCTTCCAGTGGCAGTTTTCAATAAAATAATCAAATGCCCGGACGACTGTCTGAATCCAACGTTCATCAGGGTCAAGAGCGTACAGGCGCATGAGTGCAAAAGCAGCCTCGCCGTCATAATACACGATACGAAAACGTTCTTTCTCTAACAGCTCATCGCCTTGCAGCACGTGTATAAACTGGCCGCTCTCCAATTGCATTTCACATATTCCCCTGGCCAGACATCTCGCTTCTTCCATATAAGTGTCATTATCGCAGACCGAGCTGTATTTCGTGATCGCAAGTATGGCAGCAGCATTCGCTCCGAGCTTAATTTCTTCATAGTTTTCTTTATCTACAACGTACAGACATTTTTCTCCCCGGCTGGTTTCGCCTGTAACAGTAGCTTCACGCAGCATATAACGAAGTGCCCGTTCGCAGCTGAGCTTTAAATCGTGATCTTTTGTATACGAATACGCTTCAAGCATCGAATACAGTGTGCTACAGTGACGAAGAATATTATACCATTTAATTTCCTTGTGGAAGCCGGCAAAATAACCATAGACAAATCGTCCGTTCCGTTTCACCTGCTGCTGCAGAAAACGGGAGGCTTGCGAAACAACATCGAGTGCCGTTTCCTGGTCTACATAATCTATCTTTCTTCTTCCATTGTCGACCCCGCCGCTTTCAAGCTCATACATTTTCTCTTCATTCGAGTCGTAAAAACAGCTGATGGTGTCAAACAGGATTATATTACGCATATGGTTGGGGCGGATCGGATATCGTTGACCGCGATAATTTTTAGCATAGAGATTTAAGTTTTTAATATTCCATTCGTCAGCGCTTACTCTTTCTGTCTGGTGAAGAAAACCGTTCGCATGAATTTCCTGTTCCAGAAACGCAAGGCGAAATTGATCATCAAAGGAGATACCTTTGCGCAAATAGTTTTTTTTGGTCTCAGCAGAAAGATCGAGCAGTTGGTTCCATGTACAGCGTTCCAGACGGATAGGCACGTCCACCTTCACCCATTCAATATTCTGCTGCTTTAAGACACTCATCCCTTTTTGATGAACTTTTTTTAAAGCGGTCTCCAGTGTATTTCCGTGTAAGGGATATACGCGCGCCCGCTGTTTTCGATGACCCAGGGTTAAAAATAAAGGAACAGAAGCTTCCGTCTCGTAAAAAGAATTATGTGTTTCCTGAATGAAGATTTCCTGCTTCGAAAGGTACGTTCTTATATCCTGCATGGCATGCTTCCATTGTTCTTTATTCATCGAAAGCTCCCCCTCTTGACGTTAAGTATAGAAAGGAAAGCCCCCTAAAAAGTACAGGGGGCTTCTTTCATGTTGCTTTTTATCAGTTATTGGTGACGTCTTCTTCTTGTGAATAGAAGGAACCCGACACCAAGAGCTGCCACGGCTGCGCCGGCAAGACCAATAGTAAGGGTATTTGTTGCTGTAACTGGAAGCATACCGCCATCTTCATCGCTGCTTCCTTCACCCATACCATCCTGGCTGGAATCATCATCCGTACCCTCTTCACTTCCACTGCTGTCTTCGTCAGAAGCATCCTGTACCGTGATCGTTTCTGGATCGCTTTCGTTGCCTTCTTCGTCCTCGAGCACTGCTGTAATTTCTGTACCTGCTGCCTGAGGTGTAATAGCAACGGACCAGGATCCGTCTTGATTAATCGTTCCAGTGCCAATCATTTCTTCATCTGCCATGAGCATTACTGTTGCTCCTGGAGTTCCACTTCCGCTTACTGACTGACTTTCGTCTGTTACAGGATCAATAGACGGAGCATCCAGAGTCATATCGGCATCCGCATCTCCGTCGGCATCCGCGTCTCCATCCGCATCCGCGTCTCCATCGGCATCTGCATCGCCATCAGCATCCGCGTCTCCATCCGCATCCGCATCGCCATCCGCATCCGCATCGCCATCAGCGTCCGCATCTCCGTCAGCATCCGCGTCGCCGTCAGCATCCGCGTCGCCGTCAGCATCCGCGTCTCCATCCGCATCCGCATCGCCATCAGCGTCCGCATCTCCGTCAGCATCCGCGTCGCCGTCAGCATCCGCGTCTCCATCCGCATCCGCATCGCCATCAGCGTCCGCGTCTCCATCCGCATCTCCGTCAGCATCCGCGTCTCCATCGGCATCCGCGTCTCCATCCGCATCAGCGTCCGCATCTCCATCAGCGTCCGCGTCTCCATCCGCATCCGCATCTCCATCAGCGTCCGCGTCTCCATCAGCGTCCGCGTCTCCATCAGCGTCCGCGTCTCCATCCGCATCCGCATCTCCGTCAGCATCCGCATCTCCATCGGCATCCGCGTCTCCATCGGCATCTGCATCGCCATCGGCATCCGCGTCTCCATCCGCATCCGCGTCTCCATCCGCATCGGCATCTCCATCCGCATCTGTGTCTCCGTCAGCGTCCGCGTCTCCATCGGCATCCGCATCGCCATCCGCATCCGCGTCTCCATCGGCATCCGCGTCTCCATCGGCATCTGCGTCTCCGTCAGCATCCGCGTCTCCATCGGCATCCGCATCGCCATCCGCATCCGCATCGCCATCCGCATCCGCATCGCCATCGGCATCCGCATCGCCATCAGCATCCGCATCGCCATCCGCATCCGCATCGCCATCAGCATCCGCATCGCCATCCGCATCCGCATCGCCATCCGCATCCGCATCGCCATCAGCATCCGCGTCTCCATCAGCATCCGCGTCTCCATCAGCATCCGCATCGCCATCGGCATCCGCATCGCCATCGGCATCCGCATCTCCGTCGGCATCCGCGTCTCCATCGGCGTCGCCATCAGCATCTGCGTCTCCGTCTCCGTCATCAAGAGCTGGGACGGTTACATCTACGGAAGCTTCCGAATTTGCGAGAACGTCTGCATCTACTAGAGCATCATCCAGCTGGGCCCCGTTCACAGTATAATCACCAGCTTCTGGACGCTCGTTATAAGCGACGGAAACATTAACGTTTTCTTCACCAAGCACCCCAAGGTTTAACAGACTTTCTGTCGATACAAATATACTGTCACCTTCGACAAAAGCGTTTTCGCCTTGATCATTGAGATCTAATGAAATAGTGTCTCCGCCTGCAGCACTGATTATGATTTCCTGAATGTCTGCTTCTGAGAGAAGCGCTGGTGGAAGATCAAATCTGTAATAATCTTCATCGAGCAGCCCAAGGTCTGCTGCATAATCAACTGTATACTCGAAATCCAATGTTTCCGGGTCAGCTGCTTCATCATAAGCACCGGTCATCGCCGCATCTTCGATGACGTCAACGTCAACATCTGCGTCGCCATCTGCGTCGCCATCCGCGTCCGCATCACCATCGGCATCTCCGTCACCCTCATCAACAGCTGTGACCGTAACCGTCTCGGGATCACTTTCATTTCCGGCTTCATCTGTCTGGGTAGCAGTGATGTCAGTTCCTGCTTCCTGCGGATCAATATCTACTGCCCAGGTGCCATCTTCATTTACCGTACCCGTACCAATAGTTTCACCATCAACAGTTAAATTAACCTCTGCTCCTGCTTCCCCGTCACCTGTAACTTCAGTATCATCACTATCCACTGGGTCAACGCCAGGTGCAGGCGGTGCTTCCTCGTCTACCTCATCAGCAGCTGTTACAGTCACACTGTCCGGATCGCTGGTGTTACCATCGTCATCAGTTTGTACGGCAGTAATTTCCGTACCTTCATCCTGTGAATCAATATCGAGGGACCAGTTTCCTTCTTCATCTACCGTTGTTTCCCCTAATTCTTCATCATCGGCAGAAACCGTTACGTCGTTACCAGGGTCTCCGGTTCCGGTAACTGTCTCATCATCACTGTCCACAGGATCGATAACTGGAGCATCCGGCTGTACTGCTTCTTCTGCAGGGATGCTGACGGAAGTTGTTGCTTCAGAGTCTGCCAGCACTTCAGCATCTGCCAGATCACCATCGAGCTGCGAGCCGGTAATGTCATAATCTCCTGCTGCCGGCCGTTCGTTGTAAACTACTTCAACGTTTATAGACTCACTGCCAAGTACATCAAGATCTAAAAGGCTTGAGGATGAAACGTAAAGGGAATCGCCGCTGACAAATGCGTCTCCACTTTCATCATTCAGATTAACCTCTACGACATTTCCATCTTCATCCGTTACATTAATTGCTGAGTAATCTGCTTCTGCCAAAAGTTCCGGCGGCAGCTCAAACTGGTAATACCCATCTTCAAGCAGAGCTGCTTCAGCCACGTAATCCACATCGTAGTTAAAGCTCAGCGTTTCTTCTTCCTCCAAATAGCTGCTGCCCATTGAAGCATCGGAAATGACGTCTGCATCGACATCAGCATCGCCATCATCCGCAGCCGTAACTTCTACGGTCTCTTCCGGACTTTCTACCCCGTCCTCATTCGTTTGTACAGCGCTGATCACTGTACCTTCGTCCTGCGGCTCAATATCAATGCTCCAGCTTCCGTCATCATCTACGGTCGTTTCACCCAACTCTACATCGTCCGCAGAAACCGTCACGTCGTTACCGGGCTCTCCCGTGCCTGTTACAGTAGTATCGTCACTGTCAACATCATCAAGACCCGGAGCTTGCGGAGCCTCTGCTTCAGCGTCATCTACTGTGATTTCAGCGTTTCCTGAGTCACTTATTTCCAGCAAATCTAACTCAACTAAATCACCTGTATCTACAGCTGCTGCAGATAAAGGATAGGTCCCGGGCTCTAAAGGTTCGTCAAAAGCAAGATCAAAGCTGACATTAAGGCTGTCAGTGATCCCTAAATCATCAAGAATTTCATCTATTCCCAGTAATCCTATATCCAGAAGACTTAATAATTCAGCGTTCAGCAAATCTGTATAATCTACAATGATTTTGTTTCCTTCAACGACAGCGCTTGGGGAACCCAAACTCACTTGCAATAATCCACCGTCTACAGAAAGATTGGATATATTATCTTCATTTAATTGCCCGGCTAATTCCTCCGGAAAAGCAAACGCTACTCTTCCGTTTTCCAGGAGTTCTACGTCAGCAATATTGTCTGCCGTATAATTCAAGCTTAAGCTTTGATTATCTCCAGAGAGTTCAGCGTCCAATTCATTATTTTCAAATACTCCGACATCAGCAACCGCAGCTTCCGCTGTCTGTGCCGCGAAAGGATTACTGAGCGTATTTATATACGATGATATGCCTTCCTTGGTGGAGTCAGACACGCTGCTCCCAAAGGTTGGTACTGTTGTGCCTAAGAGTAAAGCGGCCGCAGCCACCATGCTTCTTGTACGATAGTTCTTCCTTCGCCTGTTGCGGTTCATTTTCGCCGCATAGTCGATCGGCTTCCTATGTTTGCGCATATATTCACCCTCCTAGATTTAGGCCTTTTCAGCCCTTACTATTTGCAGTCTAGGAGAAATGAAAATCAGAAAATTTCAATATTTTAACATTCTTATCAACATATAAACACGTATTAAATATAAACATTTCCATCGTACTAGCTTTGAAAAAAGTTCTACCAGATTAAAAATTTATATTTCGGGAAACACGCATATTATACGAATATGTAAAGGAGGCTTTTCATGGATTATCAAATTACTGCCATTCATTTTGACGGTGGCCGTGAAAAAGAAGAGCACATTACGCATATACAGCTGGTGGACGGAACCGAGGAAACGATAGAAAAAGCGATCGCAAGCGTTGATGACGGTAAGGATTACTATTATCGCGTAGACGGCGGGGACAAAGTCCGCGTGGACACGGTTCACCCGGAAGACCCGGACACTCCTGCCTATCTCCGGACCCACCCGGATCAGTCAACAACAGACAATTTGTTAAAGCTTCCCACATTTGACCCTACCTACATGCCTTAACTCAGAAAAGCAGCGTTCTCCCGTGGGAGGACGCTGCTTTTTACAGTTCCTGTTCAAACGGATACAGCCCCCGCGCCTCGGCCTCAGCGGCATAGTCATTTAAAACTTCTTCAAGTGTATCCTCGGTATCTTTTCCTTCTGTATTAATGCCAAGCACCTGGGCCGCGTGCATAATTTCCTTCTCCCTTACGCCCGCCATCATCTGTGAAACATCTTCAGTGACTTCCACTCCGTAAACGGATGCTTTTTCCTTCCATTCCGATAAAAGTACTTCATCAATTACGGTCTGTTCATCTTTGCCTTTGACAGCTATGCCGTATTGCTCTGCTTTTTTCATTAAATCATTTTCTCGGATATCCGTACCCATCCGTTCTATTCCGGCTTCGCTTTTTTGCGCCGATACATTGGCCGGCAGGGCAACACTCGAAAGTATACAGGCGGTAATGACGGCATACATCCATTTTTTCATCTGCTCAACCTCTTTTTATATAGAGTATATTTTTATTCATCATATAGATAAATAATGTCAGGAAAAAGTCAGGAAGAGGTTATTACATCACATCCGTTTGTTTTTCACGATCGTTATTCTGATCCGGCACGTCCTGCGGCAATTCAAATACAAAGATGGTCTCTTCCGGCCGGCTCGATTGGAGGTACAGGTCGCCGCCGAGCCCCTGGGCGATTAATTTACTGAACGGCAGCCCGAGGCCGAGGCCGTGCACATTATACTTTTTATTTTCTCCCCGGTAGAAGCGCTCAAATACGAGCAGCTGCTCCTCCTCATCAATACCAATGCCGCTGTCTATCACTTCAATAGCCACCATGTGCTCGCTTTTTTCACTGCATCGTATGGTCAGCGTGCCTTCCTTCTTCATTGCCTGGTTCGCGTTATTCAAAAGATTAACCATAATTTGCTGGAAGCGCATCGGATCAGTGTAAACCGCATGCGTCTCTTCGCCGTAAAGCTTTTGAATATCCAGCCGGTCCGTGTCATTGGAAATCGACCATTGATGGATGACCTCATTCAAGAGTGACTCCAGCGTCAATGGCTGCATGTCTGTCGGCACTCCCTGGGAGGAGAAGGTGTTAAATTCAAGCAGGTCCGCAATCATGTTCCGCATCCTGCCCGTTTCCGCCAGCGTCACGCTCAAAAATTCCTTCGCCTCGTCCCCAGTTACTACATCATCTTTAACCGCCTGCACCATCCCACTGATGGAGGTAACCGGAGTTTTCAATTCATGAGTAACACCGGCCAACAGCTCGGTACGCATGCTTTCAAGCTGCCCGAGTCTCGTCGTCATGTCATTAAAGCCGGTAACCAGTTCATCGACCTCCCGCTCTTTCGCCTCGGTATCAATACGAATGGCGTACTTTTCTTCCTTTACACGCTGAAAGGCTTCGGCAATCTGCTTGATTGGCCGCAGCATTCGTTTGGAAAGAATATAAATCGTGAGCCACCCGAGCAAAGCCAGACTCACCAGCAGGATACCGACCAATTGATACTGACCGCCGACTCTTACCAGTGAATCGGCCGGCTGAACGATCACCACCCATCCTTCGAAAGAGCCGTCATCGCCCTGAATACGTGACTTGACCAGGTACTGCTCCAGACTTCCCTGTTGGACTTTCACCGTCTGCGGCCCGGAATCAAGAAATGAATCCGGGAACACGACAGGCTCCTGATACAGGGAATTTCCGAACAAAGAGTTGGATACAATATTTCCATTATTGTCCACAACATATACTAGCGGCTCCGTTTCAATATCAAACGTCTGCTGACGCTCACGCACGTATGATGCGAGATCCGCATTTAAGCCAATCGAATTATCTTCTGCCCCGGCCAAATCCTCCGAGATTTCATCCGCCAGGAAGGAAGTAACGTTCAGCCCGCGTTCGAGATTATAGGAGCGGAGCCAGAAAAATGAAATCAGGCCAATGATAATCAAGCCGATGCAGAGCGTAATAAAATAGCGCGTCGTCCAGTAGCGGAGCAGCGAAACTTTTTTATCTTTATTCCTCTTTAACACTGAGCTGATACCCCACTCCCCGGAGCGTTCGTATTTCTCCTTCTTCCACCGGCCAGTTTTTCAGTGACCGGCGTATCCGCTTGATGGCCAAATCCACCGCGCGGTCGCTCCCTTCGTAATCAATGCCCCACACGTGGGAAATTAACTGCTCCCGGTCAAAAAACTGATTCGGGTGATTGCTTAGAAAAATAAGCAGCGACAGATCCCGCGGTGTCAGATCGAGCTGCAGCCCGTTCAGCGTCACAGCGTAGGCCTTTTCATCAATGACGAGGCTTCCGAACCGTTTAAGGTACTGCTCCTCCTCCGCTGGCGAGGCTGTTTTACCGCTGCGCCGGAGTACAGCCTGGACACGGGCGACGACTTCATCACCTTCAAAAGGCTTCGGAATGTAGTCGTCCGCCCCGCCGTCAAATCCTTTTAACCGGTAGTCCACATCCCCAAGAGCGGTCAGCATAATACACGGGCAGTCGCTTGTATTCTGAATATGTTCGAGTACTGCCCATCCGTCCCGTCCCGGGAGCATGACGTCAATTAAGGCTAAATCAAAATTCCCGCGGTCGAACGTCTCCACGGCTTCGTTTCCTTCATATATTTGAGTCACTTCAAAGCCTGCCTTTTGAAGATAGGCCCGAAGCACCTGGCTGATCGATGTTTCGTCTTCAATTACAAGAATCGAGCTCATATACGCTCTCTCCCTTCTCTATGTACTTTCATTATAAATCAACGAAGCGCAGGAACAAACGGGTTCCCATGCAATCCGGTACAAAAAAAAGACCCTCGCGGGGGAACGAGGGCGTACAGCTATATGAATCTAGGGGGTAATTCCATGAAGAGTGCACTACCCGAGTGAGTGCAGCTCTTAAGCCGAGTAATAATACCCAGCTAAAACACAATTGGATTTTTTGCATAGGGCCATCGTATCCACATGACTCTTCGGCTTCTTCTGCAGTTACAGGACGATCAATCGTTGTTCTAGGGGGGTCAACATATTTAAGGTCCTGGAACCAGTAAGCTGCATATCCTCACCTTTTCTTCGTATGTGCCAGTTGTTTGATGCACTTTCCCTTTCGACAATGCAGCAAATATAGGGCGGAAGAAAATGATGATTCGATGCCGTTTACGTGGCAACTGTATCAGAAGCCGGCTTTCACTCCGCTTTCTAAGGATGTTGGTACCTGGTGCGGCGCGGAAGTGTTTTAAGCCGTGGCGGCCTCTACATTTATTACTATAAGTGGTCTGTGTGTCAGCAGAATGTCAAAAAATATCTTTTTTTAAAAAGTACTGTTTAATTTGCCTCAAGGACCTGCATTAACCGCTTCATCTATTGAGGGTTTTCGTTATGTTTTACATTGATGATGACGTTTCCCTTCTTGTGTCCATTCTCTACATACCGATGGGCTGCCACTATTTCTTCAAGTTCATAGTACCTGTCCACTGCAACCTTTAGCTTCCCCGTCGCCACAAGTTCCTTGAGAAAGCTGAGAGCTTCGGCGTTTTCCGATGAATTTTGAGCCAAAATCAATTTCCTGCTGCTTGTCAGTTTCGTCCACAGCATCCTAACGCCCGGCAGCGGTACTGTGACATTTATATAGGTGCCATTCTTCTTTAATGATTTCATACAAGCTGAAAACGAACTCTTGTTTACCGCTTCAAAAATAACGTCATAAGTCGCTCCTTCACTTGAAAAATCTTCAGTGGTGTAATCAATTACCTTATCAGCGCCGAGTGATTTTACCAATTCCAGATTCGTCGTGCTGCAAACTCCTGTAACTACGGCTCCAAGATACTTAGCAATTTGGACAGCGTAGCTCCCTACACTCCCTGAAGCACCGTAGATAAGCACCTTCTGCCCCTTCTGAATGTCTGCTTTCTCAAGATGAAACAATGCGGCACTCGCCCCTATTGGTATGGCTGCGGCTTCCCCAAAAGATAAATTACTCGGTTTAATACATACTGGGCCGTCTTCAGACAAACACTTATATTCAGCATATGCACCAGAACCCTTTAGGGAAGCGGCAAAAATCCGGTCGCCCTTCTTAAACCGGGTGACCTCTTTTCCGGCTGACTCTACTTCTCCAGCTAACTCCATACCGAGTATCTCATTTTTCGGCTTCCTTACACCCAGGGCTATTCGGGCAGGCACCCAGACCGAAAGAGGAACGGTGAAGCTCCGTGCACGAATATCTGCGGCTGTTACAGTGGTCGCTTTTACTTTCACCAGTATTTCATTTTTCTGAGGTACGGGTTTTTCTATGTCTTTGAGCTGAAGGACTTCGGGGGAGCCATACTTTTTGTACACAATGGTTTTCATTTATCCACCCCTATTTCGTTATATTCATTAATTACTTCGGAAAAAGTCTTAAACATACACAACGACCGTTTACTTTTTATAGTACAAATACATGGTCAGCGGTGCGAATACGAGGACTAATAAAAATGAAACCAACAGCACCCATCCGACCTCAGCAAAGGCCGGGTCTCCACCCATAAACCCGCGGACAGCTACAACAAGAAACGATACCGGGTTGATTTCCACAATCGGCTGAAGCCAGCTGGGCATTGTCTCGGGATCCACAAACACATTACTGATAAAAGTTAATGGAAACAAAACCATCATGCTTGCTCCCATCAGTGACTTTTCCGACCTCATCACGATGCCAAGCGTCGTCCAGATCCAGGAAAGACTGAAGGCAAACACAAGCAGTATGCCTACGCCCAGCAGTACACCCACCAGCCCGCCCTCCGGCCGGAATCCAAGGATAAAGCCAAGTGTAATCATAATCGTAGAAGCAATCGAATACCTGACAAGATCCACGAGCAGAGCCCCGACTAGAACGGAGGGCCTCCAGACTGGCAGGGTCCGGAAGCGGTCGAATATCCCCTTGGTAATATCGTTGTTTAATTCGATACCTGTGTACATCGTAATACTAACTACGGTCAATACCAGTACCCCCGGCAGCACAAACTGCAAATAGGCTTCTGTGGATCCGGCAAGGGCGCCGCCAAATAAATAAGTGAACATAAGCAAAAAGATAATTGGAAAAGCAGTAATATCAAACAGCTGCTCGGGCACATATTTGATTTTCAGAAGCATTCTGCCGCCAAAGGTAAGTGACGCCGAGACCGGGCCTGCGTTTTTCGGACGTTCGCTGGTCGATACTGCGGCACGGAGCACATCCTGCTGACTGAGAGGAGCCTGTTTTTTGTTCATGCTTCCGCCTCCACTTCTTCCTCTTCTGCTGAACGTCCAGTCAGGGTAAGAAATACTTCATCCAGGCTCGGTTTGCCTACAGAAAAGTCTGAAACAGCGATACCGGCTTTATTTAATTCATCGAGTATTTGTACCGCCAGGTTGTTCTCTGCCACCTGGGCCGTCAATCCCGAGGCATTAGAGGAATAATTCACAGCTGTCCCCAGCTTTTGCTGCAGCAGCTGGGCAGCGATCGGCCGCTGCCCAGGGTCCTGAAGACGGACATGCAGCTTGCCCACTCCTACTGATGCCTTCAATTCACCACTCGTTCCTTCTGCGATGACTTTTCCCTGGTCAATCACCGCGATCCGGTCCGCCAGCTGATCCGCCTCATCCAGATACTGAGTAGTTAACAGCACCGTGGTGCCCGTATCCACCAGCGTCCGTACAATATCCCACACCTGATTGCGGCTTCTTGGGTCAAGGCCTGTCGTCGGCTCGTCCAAAAATAACAGATCCGGTGTTACGACAATGCTTGCAGCGATATCAAGCCGGCGCTGCATCCCGCCGGAATACTGCTTCACCTGTTTTTTTGCCGCTTCTTCAAGTCCGAAAGCACGAAGCAGCTCGTACGCCCTGGCTTTTGCCTGAGCTCGTGTAAAACCCATCAGCCGCCCAATTAAATGAAGGTTTTCCAAACCGGATAAATCTTTATCCACTGAGGCAAACTGTCCTGTCATACTGATCCGCTTCCTTATGAACGCTGCCCCCTCCACTACATCATGGCCAAACACACTTGCCCGGCCTTCACTTGGCTGGAGAAGGGTCGCAAGTATGCGGAGAACTGTCGTTTTTCCAGCTCCGTTTGGACCGAGTACTCCGTACACTGTTCCTGCCGGCACCTCCAGATCAATCCCGTCCACCGCACGGATCGATTCAAACGTCTTCACCAGACCTTTGACGTCAACAGCAATTCTTTGTTCGTCCACCTCGTTGCCCATCCCTTGTACCTCCTTATACGTCGTCTCTAAACCGTCTCCTTTTTCTTTATGATAGCACTGCCAGCCCATCCGGACTTCTTTTCGATTGCTGTAAAAACGTATGTTCGTATTTTTTTACAGCCGGTTCTTTTTTAAGAAATTTAACACAGCACGGTCTCTGTACTCTGCTCCCGACCCGATCCAGATCAGATGCCCCCACGAATCCAGAATAGTTAATTCCGCCTGAGGTATTAAACGTTTAGCCTCGTACGCATGCTCTAGAGGCACCGAAGCGTCATGCTCACTGTGCACAATCAGCACCGGTGCATCAATCATCGGCTTCACCTCTTTTGCCGCATTTGTGTTCACATCAATCAGAAAACCCTTCCCAGACCTCTGTGCTGCTATCATACTGGCAAATTCCTGAAGAGCCCTGCTGTTTATTTCCTGACGAATACGTTCATACGAAAGCGTGCTGAACGAGGCAGCCATTTGTTTAAATATCATTTCCGGTCTTCTTTTGACAGCCATCCTCAGCAGAGCCCATGTTCCTTGTTCCACTATCGGCCGAAACAGCACCTTTGCTGCTTTGTAGGCAGCATCCTTTTTCGTCAGCCATTCGGTAGTGACCGCTGACTCAAGCGTCAATGTACGCACCCGTTCAGGATAAGCTGAAGCAAGCATCAACCCGCTCGGCCCTCCGGCGGAAACCGCAAGCACATGAACAGCGTCTATCTGCAGATAATCAAGCAGACCGGCGCAGGCTTCTGCGGTTCCTTCCAGAGAGGCGCCGATTTCTGCGCTTGTGGCTCCGTACCCAGGCCTCGAAGGCGTAATTAACCTGTATCCCCGCTTCACGAGTGGTGCATAGCCCATCTCCTCCATGCAATTGGAATGCCCTCCATGCATCACCAGCACCGGCTCCCCAGTCCCACAAATGGTATATTCCATCTGCGTACCGTCCTTCCGGTACCACATACCAAGTGTCCGCTTCATGTTCTGCTCCCCTTCCCATTTTCTATACTTTTACTATATCCTATAATGAAGTGGGCTGCCGGGCGCATTTCCGCTGAGAACGGAAAAAATTTACGGAAGGATTTTCATAAACATTCACGCAGGAATTGCAAAGCATTCTGCTCTTTGTCATATTAAATAAGAGACAAATTATAAACGGAGGCTGACCATGGATCAATTTATCTTTTTTCAACCAATCTTTCAGGAACGCATTTGGGGTGGAAATAAGTTACATACTCATTTTAATTACAACATCCCATCAGCATCGACCGGTGAAGCATGGGTCTTTGCCGCTCATCAAAACGGTTCAAGCATTGTAGCGAACGGCTCCTACGCGGGTAAAACGCTCCTGAACCTCTGGCAGGATAAGCGGGAATGGTTCGGTTCGTTAAAAGGCGACCGCTTTCCGCTGTTAACAAAAATTCTCGACGCGGCCAAGGATCTTTCGGTGCAGGTGCATCCGGACAATCAGTACGCCGCCGCTAATGAAAACGGCGAATACGGCAAGACTGAATGCTGGTACGTGATTGACTGCGATGAAGACGCGGAGCTCGTACTCGGGCACAACGCCGACAGCCGGTCAGAGGCCACGGAGCTCATTGCCGCCGGCGAATGGGACGCTTTTTTACGGAGAGTGCCGGTAAAGCCCGGGGATTTTGTTTACGTACCGAGCGGCACGATGCACGCTATTGGCGAAAGCGTGCTTATTCTGGAGACTCAGCAGAACTCGGACGTCACCTACCGCGTCTATGACTACGACCGGACCGATAACGAAGGAAACAAGCGGGAGCTTCATCTGCAGCAGGCCCTCGACGTGACTCATTTCCCTCATGAGGATGCTAAAGTGGATCCTTCTGTGGAATCCGACGGCGAGGCAGAAGTCACCACCTTTGTGGAGGCAGACTACTTTTCCGTCTACAAATGGGAGGTGCACGGCACAGCTTCATTCACCTGCGAAGCGCCGTTTCTGCTCTGCAGCGTCATTGAGGGCAGCGGCACTGTCGATAACCTGACGGACAGCGCCCCAATCCAAAAAGGCGATCATTTTCTCGTCCCGAATCACGTGACCGACTTCACGATCGACGGCAATGTCACCTGCATTGTGTCTCATCCGAATGCCTCCCTTCACTCCTCCTAAATACAGAAAACCACCTTCTGCCAGGCAGAGGGTGGTTTTGTTATACTATAAAAAAACAAAGATTGGCGGCGGTACGATGAACATGTTCCCTCTATTGTATACTCCGATCATGCAGCCGGTGGAAAAACAATTTCTTTATGCGCTCCGGCAAAAACACATTCCCTCTCTCTCCGGCCACGTACTCGAGATCGGCTCCGGTCCCGGAGCAAATTTTCCTTACTACCGGGCAGCTGCAAAAGTAACTGCCATCGAGCCGAATGACCGGATGCGCAAGCAGTCTATTCCGGCGCAGATGCACGCTCACATCCCGATTCGCACACTTGGTTCTTCAGCTGAGCGACTGCCCTTTGACGACAATACCTTCGACAGCCTTGTCTGTACACTCGTGCTCTGTTCTGTCGAGGACCCCATCCAGGTACTGCAGGAATTAAAACGGGTATGTAAACCGGGAGCTGCGGCCTATTTTCTCGAGCATGTCCAGATGCCCCAACAAGCGGCAGCGCGTGTCCAGCATAATATAACGCCGGTATGGAAGCACTTTTGCGACGGCTGTCACCTCGATCGCCCCACCCTTTCGCACATTGAGCAGGCCGGATGGAGCATCACTGGAACCGACAGTTATTTCCAGGGATTTTTACTATCCATGCAGGCTGTTCTTCCTCCAGACCGATCAGCCTAAAAACAAAATGCCGTAGATGATGGCAAGCACAATGACCAGCGCCGGATGCAGCTTCGTTTTTTCAAGCAGCAGATAGCTTGCCACAAGCATCCCGGCTGTCTGCCAGCCGCCTGCGCCTTCCCAGGCACTGGTGAAAAACTGCAGCGTTAATATGCCCAGCAGTACCCCGATGACCGGGCGCACGTAAGCCGTGAGCCGTTTTACCTTCGGGGAGTTCCTGTATTTGTACAAAAAGCCCATTAGGACGATCATTAAAATTAACGACGGGGCAACGGTCGCAAACAGACCGGCAGCAAGCCCCGGCCAGCCGGCGACTTCATATCCGATGTAGCCGGCCATTTTGGTGGCAATCGGTCCGGGCAGGGCGTTACTGATGGCCAGCACTTCACTGAATTCACCCACGCTCATCCATTCATACCGGTTCACCACTTCATGCTGGATGAGCGGAATGGAGGCGGGACCGCCGCCATAGCCGAGAATACCCGGGATAAAAAACGCCATAAAAACCTCTAAGTAAATCACGTGGAGGTGTCCTCCTCTCGTTTAGCAGAATCCTTCTGAACCAGTGCAGCAATCAGAAGCACTGCAATAACGATCGCCGGATGCACACCGAGCACGCCGAGTACCACAGCGGCCCCGATAATAAATGCTATCGTCTTCTTCCAGCCCAGGTCACCGCCGGATTTTTTAATAAATCCCCATGTCAGCACTCCCATCAGCACCGTCACTACGGGAAGCACTCCGTTTGCAAGTCCGCTCACCCACGAAGCGTCCCGGTATTGGGACAAAATGCTGAAAAACAAAATCATCAACAGTGCCGTGGGGGCGACGATCGCCGCCACTCCGTTCAGCGCCCCAAGAACACCGCCGCGGCTGTAGCCGATGTATCCGGCAAGCTTGGTGACGATCGGCCCCGGAAGCGTGTTGGCAATCGCTAGTGTATCGCCGAATTCCTCGTCGGTCATCCATTCATAGTGCTCCACTACTTCTTTTTGCACGAGTGGAATCGACGCCGGTCCTCCCCCGTAGCCAAAAATACCGACCCGGAAAAAGGCGAGAAAAATTTTCCACTGCATCACTTCCACCTCTTCTCTCTTTATTACCAGGCAGCTACGTTGCCGTCTGTGCGGGATTCGCTTCCCCCGCAGAGTACTCCAGTTTCCGGATCTCTCCATATAATCTGTCCACGGCCAAAGCTCGAGGATTCTGTTTCTATTTTCACCGTATGGCCTTTCCGGTTCAGCGCCTGAGCGGCTGCCGCGGAGAAGTCAGGCTCCACTGTAATCAGCTTATCCCGCTTCCACTGCCATCTCGGTGCATCCAGGGCCGCCTGCGGATGAAGACCGAAATCAATAGTATTCATGATCATCTGCATATGGCCCTGGGGCTGCATGAATTCCCCCATCACCCCGAACGGTCCCACGGGTTCACTGCCCTTAGTCAAAAAACCGGGAATAATCGTATGATACGGACGTTTTCCGGGCATCAGCCCATTTGCGTGCCTGTCATCCATGGAAAAATTGTGCGCCCGGTTGTGAAGGGCGATTCCGGTCTCCGGCACCACCATTCCTGAGCCGAAGCCCATGTAATTGCTCTGGATAAATGAAACCATATTGCCGTCCCCGTCAGCAGCTGCCAGGTACACTGTGCCTCCGCTGTGCGGATCTCCTGCTTCGGGTACCTTCGCTTCATTTCCAATTTCACCGCGCCGGGTCTCTCCATACGCATCCGAGAGCAGCTCTTCGGTGGTCCGGGTCATGGCGTCCGGATGGGCGACATATTTTTCTCCGTCCGCAAATGCAAGCTTCATCGCCTCCATTTGATGATGAAAGGTGTTGACGCTGTCGCGCTCCTGAAAATCATACCCCTTCAATATGTTCAGAGCCATTAAAGCAACAATCCCCTGGCCGTTCGGCGGAATTTCCCAGACGTCATATCCTTTGTAGTGCACCGAGATCGGCTTCACCCACTCCGGCTTGTACAGCGCCAGATCCTTGGAGCGCAGATAGCCGCCCTGCTCTTTCATGCAGGTGTCTATTTTCTTCGCCAGGTCTCCGCGGTAAAACGATTCTGCATTTGTTTCAGCAATTTCCTTTAACGTCTCCGCATGCTCTTTGGAGCTCCACAGCTCTCCCGCAGCCGGGGTGCGGCCCTCCGGAGCGAACACCCGGCTCCAGTCGGCAAACACTGTCGGATCGAGCTCTTGCTCCAGTGTTTCAAAGGCGGACGCCCACAGCGTTGCCAGCGTGGACGCTACCGGATAGCCTTCCTCAGCGTAAGCCACAGCTGGAGCGATCAATTCTGAAAATGGAAGCCTACCGAAAGCACGGGACAGCTCTGCCCACGCAGCCGGCGCTCCTGGCACCGTAATCGGTACCGGTCCCCGTTTTGGCATTTCATCGTAGCCGTCTTTATACAGCCCGTCGATCGAAAGCTCCTCCGGCGCATAGCCGCTGGCATTCAGGCCATGGAGCTCGCCGTCCATCCAGACGAGCGCAAAGGCATCACCGCCAATTCCGTTGGATGTCGGCTCGAGTACGGTCAGACTTGCTGCTACAGCAACAGCTGCATCCACAGCGTTGCCTCCTTTTTTTAAAACGTCGAGACCTACCTGGGAAGCAAGCGGCTGTGACGTAGCCACCATGCCTTTTTTACCGTACGTTGACGTGCGGTAGGATGCATATGGATGATGGTGCGGATCAAATGAAATCATGATAATCGCTCCTTTTATAAATCAGTATGCTGAAGACGGTGGACGACATGCTGGACAAATGACAGGAGCCGGCGATCATCGTTCCGATTGGCGATAATTGAAATCGAGATCGGAGCTTTTCCCGGCATTTCCACTGGAATGGTTACCTGCGGCAGCCCGCCGATACCCGCAATACAGGTCAGCTGCATCGTGCGTTTCCGCACCGCCTGGATCTCCTTTTCCCCGGCATGAATTTTCGGGGCCGGTCCGGGCACAGTCGGAATAACCATCACCGTGTCTTGTCCCAGCCTTTGCTGCACCTCCTCCTGCAATTGTTTCCGTTTTTCAAATATGTGGGGATAATCCTCCCGCCGGGTGTCTGCGGCAAACGCAAACCGGTCCCGGACACCGGGTCCAAACGACGGCTTATACTCCCTGATCCATTCCCGATGCATTTCTCCAATTTCCACTGCCTGCTGCAGCCGAAAAACTTCAGCCCATTCTGCGAGCGAGTCTTCCGCCAGCCTGTTTTCATTCAGCGTTTCGGCCTGCGCCTGCACGGCGGAAAATACTTTTCCAAGCGACTTCTTGTATTCATCGGCATATTCCTTCCACGCCTCTTCCTCCCACCAGATCGTCCGGTACGGGGTTTCTTCTTCTCCCGCCGGAAGGAGCGCTTCTCCTACCTGCTGTAAAACCCCGGGGTCTCTGCTCATCCAGCCGACAGTGTCAAAGCTCGGAGCGAGCGGTACGATGCCTTCAAGCGATACGGCCCCGTGCGTCGGGCGTATGCCGTACAGGCCGCAGTAGGAGGAGGGCACGCGCACCGAGCCGCCTGTATCCGTACCAAGGGCAAAATCGACGCTGCCTGCCGCTGCCGCTGAGGCCGATCCGCTCGAGGACCCTCCTGGTATTGCTTTCGGGTCGGCTGGATTGACCGGCATGCCGTAATGCACGTTGTCGCCGTGCAGGCTGTACATTAATTCATCGCTGATGGTCGTTCCGGTCAGCGCAGCCCCGCTCCGAAGCAGGCGTTCAATTGCCGGCGCATTAGCTGTGTTTTCCGGGTGGGTTCGAAGCCATTCCGGGTGGCCCGCAGACGTTTTTTCGCCATGAACCGCGAACACGTCTTTCACTGCAAACGTATAGCCGGAAAGATTCCCGTTCATCGTAGGCTCGAGCCGCAGCTTCTTATTCATAAACGCTTCCTGTTTATTCATTTGTCGAATCCTCCTCGGAAATGGCCTGGATAATGGCTTCGGCCGTTTTTTCCGCGTGCTCTCCGTTCAGCTGAAGCAGTTCTTCGCGCTTATTCTCCTGCAGCAGAGCAAGCATCTGCTTGTGTTCGTCCTGCGACATGTGAATCGAATGCACGTCGGAATCAATATTTGTATAGATGTTCATGTATGCTTCAATACGGCTCCATACGTATTCGAGCGATTTTATCAGTGGCTCGGAGCGGGAGGCCTCGTACCAGACCTGGTGAAACAGCCGATTTTGCTTCCGCCACTCCACCGGATCCGAAGCGTACCGGTCCATTTCGGCGATTCGTTCCTGAAGTCTGCGCAGGTTCTCTTCATTCATCTGTTCAAAGGCCCATGCCACCGCCAGTTCTTCGAGTTTATTGCGGATGGCAAACAGCTCGCGGACTTCACTGGCAGACAGACGGCTCACATAGACACTCCGTTTTTCTTCAAACAAAAAGCCTTCTGTTTTCAGCGTCGTAATCGCTTCCCGGACCGGCATTGTGCTCACCCCGAACTCCCCGGCAATCTGTCGGATGGTCACCTTCTCGCCAGGCCGCCGCTCTCCCTGAATGATCTGCTGCTTCAGCAGTTTGTACACTTCTGTACGTAACGTTGACACATGCAAAGATGGTTGATTCACAGCATTCGCTCCTTTGTGATCTGTGATCACAAACATTTTTTATTATTCTATCAGAAAAATTCTCTTCTGCAAACTAGTTTTTAGTTTACTTTATCGGCGCTTTTCCTTCATATTTAAAAGAAGAGAAGCTCAAGGAGGACGATACCATGACAACACTAGTAACCGGCGTGAGCCATGATCAGGGAATCGGTGCTGCCGTCTGCCGTCTGCTTGCCGAGCGGGGAGAAAATATTATTTTCACTACCTGGGGCTCAGACATCGACTGGGCGGCAGAATTTAAACTGCATCTCGAAAACCAGGGCATCGAAATTTATTATATCGAAGCCGATTTCTCGAATCCGGGCGCGCCGGATGAACTCCTCGATCAGCTGAACGAGCTGCCGCTGTTCCCGACCGCACTCGTCAATAACGCTGCCTATTCAGCCAACGACAGCTACGAGCGCCTGAACGGGGAATCGCTTGATGAGCATTATTACGTTAATATGCGTACCCCTTTTCTGCTTACCACGAAAATCGCCCAGCGGTGGATTGATTTTGGTATCACCGGAAAGATCGTAAACCTGACCTCCGGACAGGATCTCGGACCGATGGTAAACGAAATTGCCTACGTATCTACGAAAGCAGCGGTGCGGGCATTTACCGAATCCCTGGCTGCCGAGCTCGCACCGCATGATATCAACGTTAACGCCGTCAATCCGGGGCCGACGAACACCGGATGGATGGATCCGGCTATGGAAAAAGAGCTGTCGAAAAAATTCAGTAAAGGCCGGATTGGACAGCCGGAAGACGCAGCCAAAGCAATCGCCTTTCTGTTGTCAGACGAGTCGGACTGGATCGTCGGCCAGGTTATCCACTCCGAAGGCGGATTTTTACGCAGCTAGCCGGCATGACGCCGGTCAGTTCGATGTTGCTGCAGGATGTAGCGATTTTAGTCGAATATCCTTTAAATAAACACCCTGCGCTTTTCTTTTGTCCAGCTCCGGGTGTTACCATCCCCGTCCGTTCGTGATTTCAGAGCGTTTGTGACTTCGTCTCAATCCGTCTGAAACCGACGAGCCGTCAGGGATGGTGATCAAACACCCTGCGCCTTTCTATTCACCTTGCACAACATTTCTTTTGTTAACTTTGTTCAGGTTGTCTATATTAATCTGTAAGCGTTTTCTTTAATATAAGCAACAGATAACATAAACCTTCTTCAAAAGGAGCGAACTTATTATGGCTGGTATCCGCATGAATCACATTACAAAAACATACGATGGTGACGTTACTGCAGTAGATGATTTTAATCTTGATGTTGAGGACAAGGAATTTATCGTTTTCGTCGGCCCTTCGGGTTGCGGGAAATCCACTACTCTCCGCATGATTGCCGGACTCGAGGATATTACGGACGGCGATTTATATATCGGAGATGAGCGCGTCAACGACGTTTCTCCAAAAGACCGCGATATCGCGATGGTGTTCCAGAACTACGCCCTGTATCCGCACATGAACGTATACAACAATATGGCTTTTGGCCTGAAGCTCCGTAAGTTCAAAAAAGATGACATTGACCAGCGTGTAAAAAACGCAGCCGATATCCTCGGGCTGACAGACTACCTTGACCGTAAACCAAAAGCGCTCTCCGGTGGTCAGCGTCAGCGTGTTGCTCTTGGACGTGCCATCGTCCGCGACCCTAAAGTATTTCTGATGGACGAGCCGCTTTCCAACCTGGATGCGAAGCTTCGTGTACAGATGCGTACAGAAATCATTAAGCTTCACCGCCGCTTAAACAGTACAACGGTTTATGTAACGCACGACCAGACAGAGGCTATGACCATGGCGACCCGTATCGTTATTATGAAAGACGGCGTGGTGCAGCAGGTAGGCTCTCCTAAAGAAGTATACGATCACCCTGCTAACGTTTTTGTAGGCGGTTTCATCGGCTCACCAGCGATGAACTTCCTCGAGGGACAGATCAACGGCAATATCCTTGAACTTGGCGAACATAAGCTTGAAATCCCGGAAAACAAAATGCAGACGCTGCGGGACCGCGGATTTGCAGATGACAAAGTAACCTTCGGCATTCGTCCGGAAGACATCCACCATGTAATGGGTGGTACTACTTCCTCGAAAAATAAACTGAACCTTGATATTGAAGTAGCTGAAATGAACGGGGCAGAGTCCATGCTTTACACCAGCGTTAACGGCAAACAGGTTATTGCCCGCGTGGATGCGAACAGCAGCATTCATGCCGGAGACAAACTCGACCTTTTCTTCAATATGGACCGCTGCCACTTCTTCAGCCCGGAAACGGAAGAAGTACTGACTCCGGAATTAAAAGATCTTTCCGCCGCCTCCGCCACTCAGTAAAGCAGAATACGGCACCTGTTCTCATTCGGGACGGGTGCTTTTTTATGCTTTTTTAGAAAAATTTTGCTCCCATTAAGTACAGTTTTATGTTTCCGCCTGTATAATGAAGGGAACGTGTACAAACGTCTTGATTTTCGTTTATCCCTTATTAAGAAAAGAGTGGTGATTGTAAAACATGTACCAATACAAATGGTTTCGTGTATCGTTAGGTATACTGGTCTTTTTAGCCATTGCCTTTATGGCCCGGCAGGTAGACTATATTTTTCAGCCCTTATTCGTATTAGTAGGAACGCTCGCCGCTCCCATTATTATTTCCGGCATTTTAAGCTATTTGTTCCGGCCGTTTGTTACTATGATCTCCAAGTACATACCCCGTTCATTGTCCATCCTGCTTTTGTACGGTGTGCTTGTCGGTGTCATTGCTTTGATTATAAATTTAATCGGCCCGATTATTGCCAGCCAGTTTAATCAGCTGATCAACCAGATTCCCCGCTACTTTGAACAGGTACAGTCCTTTATCATGAACAACCAGAACCATCCGGCTATACAGCCAATAATGCAGGGGAATGACATCTCTATGGATTCTCTTGGCTCCCAGCTGCAGAATTCAGCCAGTACGATCACGGATTCGCTTGTTTCAACAATAGTTACAATAGGGAGTGCCATCGTCAGTTTCTTTGTTATCCTGTTTGTTATTCCGTTTGTGCTTTTCTATATTCTGCGCGAAGGCCATAAGCTTCCAGGCTTTATGCTGAAATTTGTGGATCGTGAACATCGCCCGGAGGTACACAAAATTTTACAGGATATGGACCGTGCGCTTGCGAACTATATTCAGGGACAGATTACCGTCAGCTTTATCGTGGGTATTCTTTCCATGATCCTTTTCTGGATTATCGGTCTCGACTACGTGCTCATTCTCGGCATCATCTGTATGCTGACGAACCTCGTTCCATTTGTCGGACCGTTTATCGGCACAATACCAGCCGTAATCGTCGGGTTATTTCAATCCCCGATTACCGCGCTGCTCGTTATTCTCGGTGTCGTTGTTATCCAGCAGTTTGAATCCAACCTAATCTCTCCGCAGGTTATGGGACGTGTGCTGAAGGTGCACCCCGTCACCGTCATTTTCGTCCTGCTGTTTGCAAGCAGCATGTTCGGACTCCTTGGCCTGATTCTCGCTATACCGGCGTACGCCCTCATAAAAGTGGTCGTTACCAACCTGTATCGGATTTGGCAGATCAACCGGCGCGGGAACAAGCACCGGCGCGAAGAAATGATTTAACCATAAAAAGGCCGGCAGCCGCATGATTTTGCGTGCTGCCGGCCTTTTTGCTGTTTTAGACCTTAAAACCAACCGAGGCCAAGCTGCATTGACCCGGCAATGGCAATACCGTAAATGAGAATACTCGTACCGGTGGAGAGAAACAATGTCCGCTTTGACATGCCGATGGCTTTGGCAATCACGGCAATGGCCCAGACGCCTGCAATCGGCGCCAGCAGCAGAATAACCCAGCCTCCGTACTGCTCTATTTTGCCCCGGAACCGGTTGCCGGCCAATTTTTTCATCCAATTGGAGAAAAAGCTGACTCTCTCCAGCTGGCGATAAAAAAGCGTCACGGTCGGCACCGCCATAAAGTTTCCTACAGCCGCCCACAAAACAGCCGATACAGGATCAAATCCTGCCCCCATCGCTGCAGGTACTGCAATGTAAATTTCAAACAGTGGAAAATAACCCATAAACCAGGCCAATGCAGCCATCAAGATATACTCCATTATTTCTCCCCCCTTCCCTACCGAAAATTTCACACAAAAATTATTTTAGCACGCGTTATTCCGGCTGGGAAGCGAAAAAACCTGTTAAGAAGTAATTAACTCCTTATATATATTAATATGTTCCAATTACTAAATATAACTATATATACATCAGTCATATGAATGTTTACTTGAAAAGCTCTGCTTCTGGAGCCGTCTTTTCAAAGCACTCTAAAGCATTAATATTTGTAAATTTTTTGCACATTTTAACCAAGGGAGCTTTTTTTCAATTAAAAGCGTGCAAAAAACTCCAAATATCGATTTTTTCGATAAAGAAAAAGGTGAAAACAGGTAAATAGTCCTTTAAAATGCATATTTAATACTTTCCTCGTACTTTTTAGTTTCTTTATCTCAAAATTACTTATATACCAGTATTTTCACATTTTACTATGCATCAGCATGCTTTTCAGGCACCTTGAAAAAAAGATAGGGCTTTATTCTTGAAAGCAGGACCTAGTTCCCGCCTGCGCTTTTTTATGATTATTGTATTCCGTTTTTACCCAAAACAGTGAAGTGTTGATACTAAAGCATTTAACGCATATATTTTAGTACAATACTATAAATGCGGCCTGCATTTGCTGCCTCTTTTATCAGACCGGGATCCCCTCAAGCACGCTATCTGTAATTAGAATTGTTACTTATTTAGCATTTCTTCCAAATTTATATCGTGGTACGGTAACTGTAACGAACTTTTCCTTTCGACAATGGTGTAAAAAGTGTTAAGAGGGGGCGAATGGCAGTGCCGGAGAAAAATGAGACGCTTTATGTGGAATTGCTTGAATCTTCTGATGATCCGCATCAGAGCTTCATGGAGTTATCCCGTACGATTCTGGATCAGGGCGTCGACTCAGAGAAGAAAGTGGAAGTAATGCGAAGGCTTTTGCAGGCGTATGATACTGTGTCCCGCAGATACAAGACCGTTATACCACTCCGGAAAGTAACGTAAATAAAGATATAACAGGGGGAAGCCGGCAAGCTTGGGAATGCCGGCTTTTTGTATGGTTTTTTAATCTATGCAGGCATGCAAAAAGCCCGGGCCTGATTTATTACTGGAGATTGGCGGCGGCTGCTTTCACCGCCCGGATGATGCCGCTGTAGCCGGTACATCTGCATATGTTTCCGGCCAGCCCTTCCCGGATCTCTTCATCGTCCGGGTCCGGCGTATGCCTGAGCAGCGACTCCGCGGCCATGATCATGCCCGGCGTGCAGTAGCCGCACTGAAAGCCTCCTTCATTCATAAATGCTTCCTGTACTATACTGCAGCGCTCCTCTGTACCCATGCCCCCGATAGTCGTCACTTCTTTTCCTTCCACCTGGTAGGCAAGCAGCAGACACGAGCTTGTGAGCCTGCCGTCCACCCAGATCGAACATGCACCGCACCGGCCGATGCCGCAGGAAATTTTCGTGCCTGTTTCATGCAGCCGGTCTCTTAAAAGGTCGACGACCCGGTCCATCGGAAAAGCATCGACACTCACTTCTTCACCGTTGACCCGGAAGGTACACGCGTATGTGCCCTGCCGGTGCTCTATCCCCCGGGAATCTTTTCTGGTTTGTTCCAAGGCAGAAGCCCCCTTTGCTGAATCTGTTGCAGTACCCACTCTCTGGAAACAGGAAGCTTTTCCGGACGGGCTCCAATGGCCTGGTAAATAGCTTCCGCAATGGCCGGCGCCACTGCAATTGTTCCTATTTCCCCGACGCCCCTTGGTCCGTGAATGTCCCCTTCCATCACTTCTTCACGCGGCTTTACCGTCACATTATCCGGCAGGTCCTTTACTCCCGGCATCAAGTACGTATCGAAGTTTTCCGTCTGATAGTGCCCTCCGTTCATCACGGCGTCCTCCATCAACGTGTACCCGAGCGCCATGATGCCGCCGCCTTCAATCTGTCCCCTGTACCCCTGCGGATACATGACCGGCCCCGCCGATACAGACTGTTTCAAATCAAGCACCCGCACGGTGCCGGTTAAAAGGTTTACCTCTACCTCTGCGCTTACACCGCCAAAGGAATACAAATAATGACCGGAGTCAACTTCATCCGGCGTCACCGGAAAATCAAACGACGTGTGCGTCTCAATATCCCCGTCCTGTACATATTCTGCCAACGCCCTGTAGCTTAAAAAGAGCGAGGGCTCTGCGCCTCTTTTATGAATGCCTCCTGTCTCCAGGTATAACTCTGCTGCAGCCGTACCGGTTACTCTCGATGCTTCACTAAGCAGCTGTCTGCGAAAGGAGGTCTTCATGTTTTCCACTGCTGTCCAGACCATACTCGTGCCGCGTGAAGCGGTCGTTGAACCTGAAACCGGCACTTTATTTGTATCACCGATTGTTATTTCAATATCCTCTTCCTTGCAGGAAAATGTGTCTTTCATCACCGTTTCAATTACGGCTGTAATGCCCTGGCCGCATTCTTCAAACCCGAAAGCAGCTTCAAGCTTTCCATCCTTTGTAAGAGCAAGCCGCCCGCCGGAAGGGTCCAGCCGTCCGTAGCCAAGACCGCCTCCGTGCATGGATACAGCACCGCCCCGGCCTTTTTTCACCCAGAGGGTTTCTCCCGCATTACTCAGCGGCAGCTGCTGCCAGGCGGTGACGTCTTCAAGTATCATTTGTCCACCGTCCGTCGGAGCAATTTCCTGGCCAAGCGGGCCGGCGTCTGAAGGCTTTCTCATATTTTTGGCCCGCAGCTTCGTCCCTTCCATTCCAAGCTTTTCTGCCAGCCGGTCCATCTGCCCCTCAAGCGCAAACGTTACCTGATTGCCGCCAAAACCGCGAAATTCCCCAGCTACGCCATTATTTGTAAACACGGAAACACCGGTGGTCGTAATGTTTGGGATGGGATACAGCCCGCTGGCATGCTCGACAGCAAAGTCCAGAATCGCCGGGCCGAGGGTGGCATAAGCCCCGGTATCCGCATAAATAGTTGTTTCATGCGCGAGTATGCGTCCGCTATCATCAGCGCCTGTCCGCATCGTAATTGTCATCGGGTGGCGCTTCAATCCTGCCCGTATCGACTCTTCCCGGGTGTTATGCACCCGCACCGGACGCCCTGTTTTCAGTGCCAGCAGGGCCCCGTACGGCTGCAGGTTCAGCTCATCCTTGCCGCCAAACGACCCTCCGATTGGACTTGAAATGATGCGTATCTTCTCTTCCGGAGCGTCCAGAATTCTCGACAGCTGAAAACGATCTTTAAACCCGTGCTGTGTAGCCATGTATACGGAAATGCCCCCATCTTTTTCCGGGACAACCACCCCGCCCTCCGTTTCCATATAGCCATGCATCTGACGGGGCAGCTGATACGTCTCTTCGACAATACAGGTACAGCCCGTAAAGCCCTCCTGCAGATCCCCGCGTGTATAGGAAGCTTCATGCAGGATGTTCCCATTTTCGTGCAGCTGTTCAGCTTCGGGAGCCAGCGCTTTTCCGATCGAATCAAGCACAGCCAGCGGCTCGTATTCCACTACTACGGCTGCCAGGGCCTGATCTGCCGTTTCTTTTGAGTCTGCTGCCACTGCGGCTATTGCATCTCCCGTATAGCGTACTCTGTCTTCACAAAATACGGGCTGGTCCGGCATAACGATGCCAAAGCGGTTTAGCCCCGGCACATCATGATGTGTCAGCACCGCATGAACGCCCGCCAGCGCTTCGGCCGCTGACGTATCGATTCTTTTAATACGGGCGTGCGGGTATTCGCTTCGCAGCACTTTTCCGATCAGCATATTTTCTTCAAAACGGTCGGTTAAATACTTCAAGGCTCCGGTTACTTTCGGTACAGCGTCCGGCCGGCGCTGATTTTCTGGCTGTTTCATGTTTTATGCACACCTCCCTTTTCTGCATTATCTTCGAGCCACAGGTGGGATAAAAATAAGTGGGCAGCCGCCTGCAGGCGGTAGTTTCCTGAAGAAAACGGTTCATCCTCCGGCTGATAATCAGCTGCAAGAGCCTCAAAGAACGCTTCCGGGGTCCATCCGGATTCGGCCACACATGCTTCTGCATAGCGAAGCCGCACCGGGGCGTCTTTTCCGCCTACTAACGCAAGCCTCGCCCTCATGCTTCCGTCTCCCTGCCTGCGGGCGCAGCCGCTTACAGCAAGGAGCGAGGCAGTGAATGCTTCCCTGCGTCCGATTTTTTCAAAAAAGTGTATGCTGTCCGGTCCTTTTTCCAGCGTTTTTGGCAGCAGCACAGCTGTTAATAGAAATATACCGTCATAGGAAGCTGCTTCTTCCACTGAAATACGGGCATACGATTCCCCGTTCCAGATTTCGAGCTCAGCCTGCAACGCAATCAGTGCCGGCAGGGTATCTCCGTGGCCGTACATAATGTTGCCGCCGATGGTGCCCCGCGTACGGACAGCCGGAGCAGCAATCCGCCGCAGCGTTTCCCCCAGTATTTCCCGGGAAATAACCGGTTCCTCTATTAATTGTTCGAGTGTCATACAGGCTCCGATCCGTACGTACTTTTCTTCTTCCTGCAGAGAAGAGAGCCCGAATATACGCTCAAGCACGATCACATTGCCGGTAAACGCCCTCCCTTTTTCCCGCTCGACCTGCCGCCACGTGCCTCCGGCAATCCATTCCGCATCAGGAAAATATTCCTGATACAGAGCAAAAGCTTCCTGTACCGTTTCCGGCATCCATACCACCGGCGTTACTGGTGTGTGTGCAGCATCCATCTGTATTCCTCCTCGGTGTCAACGTCAAGCTGCTCGAATTGCCTAAAGCCTACGTACGGGCTTCCTGTCCACGTATGCGTCCTTCGCAGAATAGAAGCAGCCCCGCGGTCACCCTCCACACTCTGCAGAGCAGCAAACATTTGTTTTTTAAACAGCATAGGCGGCTGGTAATGCCTGCCGGTCCACATCCCGGTAAAATCGCACGTCTGTATCTGTGCCTGCGCTATTAACCGGTCAATCGTCTCCGCTGTCAGACCGGGCTGATCGGCAAGTACAACGAGAACCGCCTCCGCTCCAATACGTACTGCTTCGTTCACTCCAGCCCGGAGGGAATATGCCTGCCCGTTCACTGCCAGCGGACTGGCTGCAAGACGCACCGGACGTTTATTTTGTTCGAATATTCTGTTATCTATCCATACAGACTGATTCGTCACGACGATAACTTCCTCTGCGCTGCTCTTTAGCACCTGCTGCAACGCACTGCTCCCGAGCGTCGTATTTCTCCACGGTTTTTCGAGTTTGTTGTGGCCCATGCGGGAGCTTTTCCCTGCTGCTAAATAAATTACCGCCGTTTTCATGCCATCACCTCTCCAGTTTTTGCGGCGTTTTGAAGAGCAATCAGCTCTCCGATCACGCTTACCGCAATTTCTTCAGGGCCTTCTGCTCCGATCGACAAACCGATAGGGGTTGTAACAATCTCCGGCAGTACCTCTGTCTGCAGCAGGCGTTTCGTTCTCGCCTTTGAACCGAGTACACCAATATATGCCATTGGCTGCTGCAAAAGATGCGTCAGCGCCTCTCTGTCTCTTTCAAAATGATGAGTCATAATCACCGCCATATCTCCGCGGCGAAACACCGTCTCCGACCACCATTCATGGGGAAACCCGCGCACCCTTCCGGCCTCCGGAACCTCATTTCTGACTGTTTTCAGGGCAGCCAGGCGCCAGTCGAGAACCGTTACCTCGTACCGGCACCGCGCCGCCATTTGTACAAGCGGAAGTGCATCCGGGCCGGCACCGAAAATAAACAGTCTCGGCCTTGGCAGGATCTTCTGGACAAATATTTTTTCGCCCCGGCTGTCTGAAACAGAAGAACGGCCGCTCCCACGCTTCATCACAGCCGCCTGCTCGGCTAACTGTTCTGCCTTTTCGTCCGGTTCCCCGCCGCAGACGAACCATCCGCTCTCTGTAGTCGTGGCCCACCTCAGCACTGCTTCTCCCTGTTTCACGAAAGCGTGCATGCTGCGCATAGAGGCTTCCAGCTCGTCCGTTACCGGTTCAAGCAGCACTTCAATCACTCCGTTGCACCCCGTGCCTTCTCCCCAGGAAAGCTCTTCGTAGCCCCGCATGTCATACGAAACCACTTGTGCTCCCTCTGCATGCACGTCCTCAATCCGGCAATGCAGATCCCCTTCAAGGCAGCCCGAACTCAGCATACCCACAGAGCTTCCGTCTGCCTTTAACAGCATGGACGTACCTTCCTTACGGTACGCCGACCCCTCCACATTCGTAATCGTCGCCAGTATTTGTTTTTCGCCTGCAGAAAGCTGCGGAATAATATCATGCAGATGGTCCATGCATCTCGCTCCTTTTATAAAAAAAAGCCGGAGAAAGGCACAGGTATCTGCTCCTGCGTTTCTCCGGCCTCTTCATTCCCGTTTAACAGGAATCAAGCTTCCGTCTGGATGGAAAGAGAAGAACTGCCGGTCTACAGCAGGTCTTCTTCTTAACTATTTGTATTTATTTTACTTCTATCCAGGCAGCCTGTAAGGAAGGATGTCATATAATCTAACGCGATTTTTCTTCCAGGTAAATAACGGTCGCCGCAGCCCCTGATACAGGATCAAAATCCTTCAATACAGTTCTTACCGGCAAATTCAGCTCCTGGACCAGCAGATGATGCAGCCGCTTCTTGAATTCGTCCACCAGTGCCGCATCCACCTGGCTGGTCAGAGCCTCATTGCGCTGTTCGAGCGCCCGCAGCGCGGGCACTCTTTTATGCTCTCCAAAAATAATACACTTGTGCTGTAACAGCTCGACCTTTAACGTTTTCACCCCAACATCGTACATCTCCTGGTTCACACTGTTGTACAACTGAGCAATTTGCTGCTTGATCCATTTTTCACTTTCAAACTGTTTTTCCCACACCATTACCCCGTCCTTTCGTTCATGACTTATTATAACGAATAACGCGGTCTTAGCCTATTTTCATGAAAGATTTTTGTCGCCGGAATTATTAACTAGGAGTTTCGAACTAATTTATGTTTCTAACCTACTGTTATGCAACAATTTTGGATTTTTTCTGACATTTTCGATTGACGGAAGCGCTTTCATATTATAAGTTTAATTTGTCTCCTTCCTTTCTGCTGCATGTCGTTTCTGTCGATACTCTTACCTTACGCTAATTGAACTTTATTTGAAAAAGGAGGAAAAAATATGCCTGTCGAAAAAGAGTCTGATGCAACCAACGAAACCTTTACCTCTGGCGGCGGAGTAAAATATTCCGAAGCTGTGGAAAACCCTAAGTTTAAAAACCTCATGTCGAAAAAAAGAAAATTTATTGCGCCCTTAACGGTGTTCTTCCTGCTATTTTACCTGGCTCTTCCGGTTTTAATTCTTACCTCGGACGTGCTGAACAATTCGGCAATCGGACCAATCACCTGGGCCTGGATTCTCGCTTTTGCGCAGTTTGCCATGACCTGGACACTCTGTATTCTTTACGTACGTAAATCCGCCAAATTCGATAAAGACGCCGAAGCTATCATCGAAGAAGAAGAACGCAAAGCTAAGGGGGATCATTCATGAATGCAACAGTCATAATCCTATTTCTTGCAATAGTCAGCCTCACCCTCGTCATTACGTACTTTTCAGCGAAAAAAACCAGCTCGGCCAGTGACTTCTATACAGCCGGCGGCGGACTGACCGGCTGGCAGAACGGCCTTGCGATTTCAGGGGACTACTTATCAGCTGCTTCCTTTCTCGGGATTGCCGGTGCCATCGCCCTATACGGCTTTGACGGTTTTCTTTTCAGCATCGGTTACTTAGTTGCTTACCTTGTCGTTATGTTTGTGGTCGCTGAACCGCTTCGTAACCTTGGCCAGTTTACGCTTGCTGACATGCTGAATGCGCGTTTCGATGCGAAAAAAATCCGCGGGGCAGCGGCATTTAGTACAATCACCATTGTCATTTTCTACATGATTGCCCAGCTCGTAGGGGCAGGAGCTTTAATTCAACTGCTGTTTGGCATCCCTTACATTTGGGCCGTTATTCTCGTAGGTGTCATGATGACCACATACGTGCTGTTTGGCGGCATGACTGCCACCAGCTGGGTACAGATCACAAAAGCTGTACTACTTATGATTGGTACACTGATTATTTCCATCATGGTTCTTTGGCAGTTTAACTTTAACGTCATTGCTATGTTCCGGGAAGCAGGACAGGCTACACCTGCCGGAACCAATTTCCTGAATCCGGGACAGCAGGATAACCTGCCGCTTGATTCACTGTCTCTCATGATTGCACTCGTACTTGGTACAGCCGGTCTTCCACACATTCTCATGCGCTTTTTCACTGTTAAAGATGCGAAAACAGCGCGGAGCTCGGTTGTTACAGCTACTTGGATTGTTGGTATCTTTTATCTCTTAACCGTCTGCTTAGGCTTTGGCGCAGCGATTTTTGTCGGTCGAACAGAAATCATTGATGCCAACCCGGCCGGTAACATGGCTGCACCGCTTCTTGCCCAGGCGCTCGGCGGCGATCTGCTGTTCTCCTTCGTCTGTGCCGTAGCATTTGCGACTATTCTCGCCGTGGTAGCAGGCCTCGTGCTTTCCGGAGCCAGTGCCTTCGCCCACGACCTGTACGGACAGATCATTAAAAAAGGGAAAGTATCCGAACGCGAGCAGGTAGTCGCAGCCCGTACTGCTTCACTGACAGTGGCTATTCTCTCCATTGCGCTTGCGATCTTTGCGCAGAACTTAAACGTAGCCTTTCTTGTGGCACTCGCCTTCTGTGTAGCCGCCAGTGCGAACCTCCCGGTTATTGTGTACACAATTTACTGGAGACGTTTCAATACGAACGGCGCTATTACAGCGATTGCAGTCGGTCTTATCAGCGCAGTCGGCCTGGTTGCCATCAGCCCGAACGTTATGAACCCTGACGGCAGCGCATTTATTGCCGCCGAGGCGATCTTCCCGCTCACCAACCCGGCGATCGTATCCGTACCGCTCGGCTTTCTCGGCGGCTGGATCGGCACGCTTGTTTCCAAAGAGTCGAGATCCGGACGCTACGACAAAGTGCTTTTCAAAGCCAACACCGGCTACCGCGAATACGACCTGCAGGGTCGCGCCATCAAAAAAGACGAATAGCACGAATACAAAAAAGCACCGGAGCAGCCGCTCCGGTGCTTTTTTACGCTCAATATTTCTCATTCTTTTGAAATAAGCTGGCTTTCAGTTTACAAATTTAAAAATATGTTAACTAAAACTTTAACCAGTTCTCCTCTATAAAAAAACCGAAGCACCCAGGATGCTTCGGCTTATCCGGCGATATGCTGCGCGATAAACACGGTGACCGGTAAAAGAAGCAGGCTGATGACCGTTGTGGCAATCAGTGCCACGATACCAAGCTGCTTGGAGCCGCCGTGAATGTAGCGCTCAAATAATACAGTTGCCAGTGTAAAGGTGGGCATCGACGCCTGCACGATAATAATTTTACCGAGAAGCGCCGGAATCGGCAGCAGCCATACCAGAAGACAGGCCGCAGCCGGCACGGCGAATACCTTCACGAGTACGGCTGTACCCATAAACCGCTTGTACCCGGTCTTCACCATTTTCCAGTTCGCAGACGTAATCGTCGGAATCAAAAGCCCGATCAGAATCATCGCAAGCGGCGCGGCCAGCCCCGAAATGGTGTTTACCGTTTCGAGAAAAATCATCGGAAGCATAATACCGGCGGAGGCAAGCAGCACCGAACTGACAAGCGTCAAAAATGGCGTATTTAAAATGGCTGTCAGCTGCCGGAACGAAAAGCGTCCCGGCTTCAGCAGCAGAATACCAATAGTGAACACACTCGTCATGGTCCCGGCATCATACACCGCCGCGTACGACCCGGCTTCTGTTCCAAACAAAATTGTAATGAGCGGAATGCCGATAAACCCGGTATTGCCGCACCCTGACACGATCGCAAGCTGGCGGGCTTCCATGTCAGTATAATGAAACGAGCGCCCAATCGAATAGCCAAGAGCCATCCCGGTCCACGTAAGCCCGAGCGCGCAAGCATAAACCATAGCAAATGACGCCCAGGTGGAGCTGTTGAATTCGAGCTGAAAAATGCTGTATACGACTACAGCCGGAAGTGCGAAATTAATAGCCACAAAGGAGATAAAACGGCGCGTTTCCACCGATACATCGATCATTTTAGAGGTAACAAGACCGATCACCACCATCACGGCCATCATAAACACCGGCGTAATTATATCAATAATAGACATCCGTCTCGCCTCGGTTCTTTCATTATTTTCCTGAAGCTGCACGTGTTCTATCTTAATACAAATCAGTAGGATTGAAAACGAATGAAAGCTTGCTGTATCAATAAATTATATGCAAACGCTTCCCCTATACCAAAAAAAGCTGCCCTCCAGGCTGGAAGGCAGCGGTCCGTTACGGGGAGGTCTTAGGTTCAGGGTGCTTCTTGCGGTTGAGCAGCCGACGCAGATCGTCCTTTTGCTGTCTGGAAACGAGAATGTACAGAAAATCTCCTTCCTGGATCTCAGTATTACCGCCCGGGGTGACGAGTTCATTATTTCGCACCATCGCGCTTACGGTCGCATCATTTGGAAAATTGATTTCATACAGCTGTTTCCCTACAATCGCCGATTCCTCACTCGCTTCAAACTGCACCATTTCCGCATTCGCCGAGCCCATGCTGACGAGCTCGATGGAATGGTACGGTATTTCTTTTTTCGGCCCGACCAGATGGAGAAGCTTCGCCACATAGGAGATGCTTGAGCCCTGGATAAGCGCGGACGTCAACACGATAAAAAATACGAGGTTAAAAATCAGCTGGGCATTATCGAGACCGGCGACCACGGGAAACGTTGCAAGTACGATCGGCACCGCTCCGCGCAGGCCCGCCCAGGAGAGAAACGTTCGCTCCTTCATCGTATAGCCGAGAAATGCCGTAGATATAAAAACGGCAAGCGGCCGTGCGATAAACATTAGAACAAAGGAGAGCGCAATGCCGGCAAGCATCACGTCTGCCGTAAATACCTGACCCGGAAAAGCAAGCAGACCAAGAATAATAAACATCAGAATCTGGCTCATCCAGGCGAACCCTTCATTAAATTGAAAGATCGAGTAACGGAACGTCAGCTCAGAGTTGCCGATGACAAGCGCAGCTATGTATACTGCCAGAAACCCGCTCGCTCCAACAGCCGCTGTCACGCTGTAGGCCAGAAGCGCAAAGGCCACCGAAAAGATCGGATACAGACCACTGGATTCAAGACCGATATGATTGATCGAAAACGAAGCGAAGCGGCCAAACAGCAGTCCTAAAACAATGCCTGCCCCGATCTGCCAGAAAAATGACGGAATGAGCATCCAGATGTTGGCATCCATGTTTGTGAGCAGTTCAATAAAAGATATCGTTAAAAAAACAGCCATCGGGTCGTTCGTTCCCGACTCGGCTTCAAGCGTAGCTCCGAGCTTGGCTTTAATATTTCGTTCCTTCAGGGCAGCGAAAACGGCCGCCGCATCGGTCGAGCCGACAATCGAGCCGAGAAGAAGCGCTTCATACCAGGTAAAGTCGAGCAGCAGATATGCCATGCCTCCTACGCATAAGGAGGTAATCACCACGCCCGCGGTAGCAAGCGAAATCGAAGGCACCGCCACCCGGCGCACAGTCGCCCATTTTGTCTGCAGGCCACCCTCAAACAGAATAATCACAAGGGCAAATATACCGACCAGCTGGGCTACTTCAGCATTATCAAAATAAATAATTTCCAGGCCGTCGCTTCCGATCAGCATGCCGATCAGAATAAACAGCACGAGGGCAGGCAGACCGAGCCGGTTCGAAAATTTAGCAACAATAACTCCGGCCACCAGCAGTAAACCGACAAGCAGAACGGCCCCATCGTTTGCTTCCAAAAAGTCCAATATGTTTCGTTCCTTTCATGACACATACCCTGCATGCGTTATGTTTTATAGTTTTACGGTGAATTAATAGGAGAGCATTCAAGCCGACTGTGGAGAAGAAGGCCGCTGAATAAAACGAGGAAAATGGTACATAATAATATACTCTTTTTATCTTAACATTGATTTTTTATTCTCCATAGCGATCAGCCCTTTTGCGTTTTCATGCGTAACGAAACCTTTTACAGGGAAAAGACGTATAGTGGTAAACGCACATCAAAAGGAGGCAACCATTCATGGAAGTATCCCGAATACTCAAATGGGTCACTGGCGGGATCGAACTGTTTCTCGGTATCCCAATTATAGGCGGGCTCATTATTATCAGTACAGGCTATGTGCCGCTGAATATTATGCTTGTTGTCCATATTATCGCTCTTATCGCGTCCATTTATGACAAACAAAAGAAAACAGGCAACATACTCGGCATTATTACGTCCGTCGTCGCCTATATCCCGGTTGTCGGTATGTTTATGCACATTCTCACCGGCATCTGGCTGCTTGTTGAAGCCTTTGGACCTCAGCGCGAGAAAGAAATTTAAAGCGGGGCACGCCTTAAACGGGCGTGTCCTGTTTATTTCTGCCTGAAAACAGGAATATGATTGTTAATACTTTTCAGGAAAGGAAGCAGTTACTTATGACCAAATGGAAAACGTCTACGCAGGCAGCCATGCTGCGCTCTTTTCAAAAACGCGTCAGTCAGCAGTCCCAGTCGTATATTACCCCGCCGCCGGCTGATTCGGTCAGCACCTCCTCGTATCTGGTCGAAACGACACCTGGAGCCACACCGGTACATATTTATTATCCGATTGCGGACGTTTCCAAAAAACTTCCGGTATATATCAACCTGCACGGAGGCGGCTTTGTGATGGGCAGTGCCAGCGAAGACGCGGGCTGGTGCAAATATATTGCCGCTGAAGTGCCGTGTGTGGTGGTAAACATTGACTACCATTTGGCGCCGAAGACCCGCTTCCCGGCCCCGGTGCTTGAAGTATTTGAAATTGTCGAATGGCTGACAGCCCATGCCGGGCGCCTGTCGCTGCAGATGGATAACTACGTGCTCGGCGGCCACAGCGCCGGAGGCAACCTTGCCGCCACAGCGAGCATGATGCTGCGTGATACCGGCCACAGGCTCCCGAAGCTGCAGATTCTTGATTATCCGGTTCTGGACCTGCAGACGGATCCTTATGAGAAGCCGGCTTATTCGACCGCCATTCCGCCGTACATTGCGCAGATTTTCAACGACAGCTACCTGCAGACACCGCAGGATGCCCGTCACCCCTACGTCTCGCCATTATATGCTGAACAACTCGAAGGCCTGCCTCCGGCGCTTGTTATCACTGCTGAATATGATTCGCTCGCCCGGGAGGCGACGCAATATGTAAGTCGCCTGGAAAAAGCAGGCGTCGCTGTGCAGCATTATCCTTTTTCTACGACCAGCCACGGATTTACCCATATGGGAAATGAAGAAACCGCACTTGAGGCGTGGGCGACAATCATTCACGCACTCAAACGTGCCTTCAAATAAAATAAACCGCCCTTCACGGGGCGGCTTTTTTAGTTACATATCGTGTCTTCGCAGATTTCGCGGTTTTCCATGTCGATCTGGATGGTCGTATGGTGGATGCCGTGCTCCCTGTGCAGCAGCTCGTTGGCATTTTTCAGCGTTTCCTGCTGGCTCGTGCCCTCTTCAACGACCAGATGGCAGCTGAGCGCCGGGAAGTCTGACGTAATCGACCAGACATGCAGATCGTGCAGATCCTTGACGTGCTCGACAGTGAGCAGATGTTCCTTTATCTGCTTCGTGTCGATTCCCTCCGGCGTGCCTTCCATGAGCACGTGCACCGAATCCCGCAGCACCCGGAGACCGCTGATGAAAACAAGCACCGCAACGACCATGCTTGCGATCGGGTCCGCAAGGCTCCAGCCAAACAGCATGATTAAAATCGCAGCTGTAATGGCACCGACCGAGCCGAGCAGGTCTCCCATAACGTGGAGAAACGCACTCCGGACATTTAAATTTTCGTGATTATCCCCGCTGTGAAGAATGCGGGCCACAACAATATTAACGATCAGGCCGACAGTGGCCACGATCAGCATCCCTGTGCTCACCACGGACGGCGGATCCATTAAACGATGAATGCCTTCATACGTAATATATACAGCAATCACCATCAGCGCGAGACCGTTGATAAACGCAGCCAGCACTTCAAACCGCCGGTAGCCGTAAGTTTTCGAAGAGGTCGCGCTCCGGCTGCCGTACCATATTGCTGCAAAGCTGAGGCCGAGCGCTGCTGAATCACTCAGCATATGCCCTGCGTCAGAAAGCAGTGCCAGACTATTCGTCCACAGGCCTCCAATCACCTCAACGACCATGAAAACAGTAATTAAAATAAATGACCATTTCAGGGCCGTCTGGTTTGTCGTTCCGTGATCATGGCTGTGCCCTTCATGTGCCATAATGTCTCCTCCCTGTTTCTTTACCTTTTATATTCAAATCATCTTTTGATTATATTATACCACTTCCACTCTTTTATTCAAACATTCTTTTGAATAATAAAATGTATAAATTTTTCTTTAAAAGGGAATACAGTACCGTACGTAGAAGTTAACGTTTACAAAACCCACACAAGGAGAAGATGTTTATGCACAAACTCGTCAAACAGGCAGGCCTTGGCGCCTGCGGACTAATCGCTGCAGCAGCTGCCTATGCATTCTTTTCACCGCGGCCGGCTGCGTGGTATGTAAAGCAGGCCTTCAAGGGCGGCCTCGAAACCGAAGCGCCCGACTTTGCCGAAGCAGCCGAAAAAACGGTACAGTATAAGGATATTGACTACGAATCCCAATACCGTAACGGACGGCTTGATATTATTTTGACGACGAAAAAAGAAGAAAAAACGCCGGTTATTTTTTGGATGCACGGCGGCGCCTACGTCGCAGGCGACAAGCAGGATGCTTCCAAATACGTGACCTATCTGGCTGCCTCCGGCTATAATGTGATCAACATTAATTACGCACTCGCACCGGCCGCCGCTTACCCGGCGCCATTAATCCAGCTCGATGAAGCGTACCGCTATATTAAACGGCACGCCGATGAGTATGGGATCGATCTGACCAATATTTTTTTCGCCGGCGATTCTGCCGGGGCACAGATCGTCTCCCAGTATGCGGCCATCCAGCTGAACGAGGGGTACTCCCCTTGGGTGCCGGTAAGGCGGCATATTGATCCGCTTTATATTAAAGGGGTACTGCTGTTCTGCGGCCCGTACGACCTTCGCCAGATCGCCGGCGCACCGCTCGGCTGGTTCAACCGCTTCCTGTTCAAGCGCATCGGCTGGGCATACATCGGCACTTACAACTGGGAGGAAGCTCCCGCGCTTACGGAAATATCGATGCTCCAGCGTCCACCGGAAAAATTCGCGCCTACGTTTATTACAGACGGCAATAAAAACTCCTTCGACACCCAGGGGCGCCGGCTTGCTGCCCTGTTAAGCCGCCGCGTGCCTGTTCGGGATATCTTTTACGATAAGGATGAAACGCCGGTCGAACACGAATATCAATTTATCATGGATAAGCCTGCCGCCCGGCAGACGTTCCGTTCCCTGACTGCTTTTATTGATACGTACAGCCGTACGTAAACGACGAAAAGGGCCTGCTGCGCATACATGCGCTTCAGGCCCTTTTTCTGCGCCGGCTGTTACACGTCCAGCAGCGTCCCGAGACGATTCATAATTTCCCCGCCTTGTTCGCCGACAATCACGTCGTCCTCGAGACGAATGCCGCCCCATCCTTCAATATACATACCCGGCTCAATGGTGAGTACCATCCCGGCTTTAAGAAGCTCGTCGTTTTCGCTATGAATCGATGGCGCCTCGTGCACGTCCATACCGAGACCGTGACCGACGCGGGTGATGAAATAATCGCCATACCCGGCTTCTGTAAGTACGTCCCGCGCGGCTTTATCCACGTCCCCGATTCGTCCGCCGTCCCGGCACGCCTCTATCGCTGCTGTTTTCGCCTCCGACACAATCTCAAGACGCTCCCGGGTAATTTCATCGGCTCCGCCAAACACCCAGGTGCGAGTCATGTCGGAGCAGAAGCGTCCGTAGCGGGCACCGAGATCCACCAGAATCAGGTCTCCCTTTTGCAGCCGGACTTCTGACGGAACGCCGTGCGGAGAGGCGCTTTTTTCTCCGAACAGGACGATCGTATCAAAAGCCGCACCGTCCGCTCCCTGCTTTTTCATTACCTCTTCAAGCTGATGAACGACCTCCCGTTCAGTCACTCCTTCCCAAAGCCCTTCCGCAACGGTTTCAAGCGCCCGTTCAGTAATATCCACTGCGTGCTGAATCTGCTTCAGCTCCTCCGATGATTTCACCTGGCGGCTCTGCATAATCACCTGCTCAAAATCTGTATAGCGGACTCCCGGATAAATCTGCTGCAGCTTTTCGAACCGGGCCACAGATAAATGATTTTTCTCCACTGCGATCCGGACAGGATTCGGCATTTGTTTATGAAGTGCTTTTTTCACGCTTTCCCACGGGTCCTCGCTGTCTGTGTAGGTAACAATGCTTCCATCCCATCCGCTTTTTTCCACCAGCGCCTTTTCCATTCCCGGGCAGACAATCAGAGGCTCTCCCTGCTGAAAAAGGAGAAGCATTAAAAGCCGTTCATGCGGGTCTGTGTAAAAGCCGCTTGCATAGTAAATATCAGCCGGATTCGTGATAACGGCTGCGTCCTCCTCGCGTTCTATTAACGATCTCGTCCATGCTTCAATTACCGCATTCATTTTTTGGCCTCCTTTTTCTTTAGTATCGCACAATTTTTTAGATACTTTCCAGCCGTTCCTTGTTTTGTCCAAGGTTTGCCTGGAGGCAAAGACGGGAAATAATGACAACGATAAGTGAAACAATGCCCTTTTTGAATGCGTAGACATACATAGATAAACAGCGTGGTGGTTTCGCGCATACCGCGCAAACCATGAAGGGGGGACAGCATCTATGCAGAACCAGGAATGGATCTTTAACGATATACTTTTCTTTTCCTCCCACAATTCAGTTCCAGTCTACAACCACGGAGGGGAAACGGTCGGCCTTCTTGAACGGGCCGACGCCACATCCATCGACGTTAACACCGATCATATGCGTACCGGGGACGCTTACCGGTTTAAAGATACGCACGGCCGAACGCGGATGGCCATGGGTGTAAAAAAAGGCAAGATGCACCGGCGCCTCCGCTATCATTATATGTTTCAGCCATGCAGCGAAAAAGAAGAAATTGAGCTGCGTGATCAAATATTTTTCCCTTACTTTCGTTTTCATGTAAAGGGACGCGTGAATGATGAACAGCTCGAAATCTACCAGACCCGCCACGAACAACTAATTGTACGGTGCGAAAAAGTAACTGTCGCTACGATCACCTTTAAAAATTCCGGATGGAAGGTCTCGGCCTCCGTTAATAAAATCCAGGATTCCTGCGTAACAACTCCGGAATTTCTCACCCTCGCCTACTGCATGTTCCGCTTGAACGACTTTGAATCCTCCGATATTAAAACGCTGTAAGCAAAGCCCACAACAGAGAATTTTCTTCATTAATATAAGATTGACGCACGTCCCTATACGAAGGCTGTTTAACAGGAGCACTGAACGGTGCTCTTTTTTATAGCTTCAGACATATTAAAAAACCCGCCTTCCATTGTTGGGAAGACGGGTTCTGTTCGTTTATTGATTAGTCTACTACTGTTACTTCTACGTCCTGACGCCCGAATTCATAAGCGTCCGATTTTGTTGGTACGTGAATGTCGATGCGGTCGTTATTGATGGCACCGCCGGTATCGGCTGCTTCATACGTGCCCATGCCTTCAACCTTCACGGTGGAGCCAAGCGGGATCACGTCCGGGTCTACGGCAATAACATTAGCGTCGCGGTCGTTGTTCAGGTTTTTGCCTGTAGCGGTAATACCACTGCAGCCGGCACATTCAGCCGTGTAAGCGGTAGCTTCCATCGTCATGGTGTCGCCGCCTGTGCTGGCGTCACTGCTTGTCGATTCTTCCGAAGAGCTGCTGCTTTCGCTTTCTGAGGAGCTGCCTTCAGAAGATTCGGATGTGGAAGCTCCTTCCACTGCTTCGCCGCCGTCCACGTCATCAAGTGCCGCGCGGGTGTTCGGCCCGATAATGCCATCCACGGTCAAGCCCTGATCACGCTGGAAGCTGCGTACGGCGCTGTCCGTGATCGGGCCGTAGATGCCGTCGACGGCGTAGTCGTAATAGCCTTCATCCTCGAGGACGGACTGTGCTTCGGATACATCGTCCCCGCGGTCCCCTTTATTTAATAGGTCTGCTGCGTCCGACACGGCCGGTGCTGCTGCAAGAAGTCCCGTTCCGAGTGCGAAACCACCGGCCCACTTCATCGATTGACGTACAGAAAACATATATGAATACCCCCAACTGTTTGAATTTCTCTCACAGCAAGAACTATAACGGACCACCATGGGGGTCTTCAAGCTTATTAGTTAATTGTAATTACATTGTAATTTCTATGTAATTATTACTAATGCATGATAAATTCCCGTAACAAAGCCTCTGTTTTTTCGGATATTCATGAATTTCCCGGGCAGAACGGCTTAGAGACATTCTTCTCTTTGCTATTCGTTCCGGGTGGTGCCGTTACCATATTACAAAAGCTTTTTAAGTCTGTTACAGGAATTCTGCTTTTTTTCACGAAAGTAGTAAATAAACGGCACGGGGATTCTCAAACTAAACCGAAGGGGTGCTTCGGCATGTTTACTGGCAGCCTGATTGTCCATATCACTGCAGGGTTTCTGGCTCTCGGCGTGTTTTGGATACCGTTGGTTACGAAAAAAGGAGGGCGCACGCACAGGCGCGCAGGATGGATATTCGTTTTTGCTATGATGACTGTCGCTTTTACCGCCTTTCATCTTTCCTTTTACCCTTTGTTTGTCTCTAGCGGCCGCACACCCGGCGAAGATGCCTTTTCCTACTTTCTCTTATTTATCGCTGTATTGAGCATTGCCACTGCCTGGCACGGCATGAGAGTGCTTCGTTTCAAAAAACGAAAAGCGATTCATCGTCACCCTGTCGATATCGGCATTTCCTTCCTTCTTCTCGGTTCCGGACTGGCAGCCTGCCTATACGGCTTCGTGCAGGGCATTGCTCTCATTACCTACTTTCCCCTCATCGGTATCGCTCTTGGCAGTCTGCAGCTGTACTACTGGCTTCGTCCCCCGGCCGAACGAATGCACTGGCTTTACGAACATTTAGGCAGTATGATCGGCTGCTCCATTGCCACGATTACGGCTTTCACGGTGTTCGGGGCACCGCAGCTGTTAAACATCGAGGAAGTATCGTTATTCATCTGGCTGCTCCCGACATTTTTACTGGTGCCGTTAATTATCGGCTTCACCAGGTACTACCAGCGGAAATACAGCCCTCCCGTCAGCAAATGACTGCTTGTACCTCTGCCGGCAGAAACGCCGGGGTGCTATTCCCAAATAAAAAAGCTGATCCTGTAAAGAATCAGCTACTGCTCTGTTTGTTGTCTGATCAGCATGCGCCTGATGCGAAGCGTGCGGTTTGTCGGCACGTAAAATACCTTAGCCGAGCCCTCTTCCTTCAAAAGAGGAAAGGTCGGAAGCTTATCATCAATCTTAATAATGGTAGCAGTGCGTCTGTCTGTGAGCTCCACCGTAGCTCCCAGCGGAAAAATTTCCAGGGTTTCACACAGCCTGGCCACATATTTCACGTCCACGCTCTCCTCCTGCAGAATAATCCGAATGGCTTTATGGGGACAAACTGCATTTCTGTACGGCCGGTCGAGCGACAGCGCGGAATATATATCCAATACGCCAATCAGGCGTGCCTGCTGCGATATCTCATTTCCCGCAATACCATAGGGATATCCCCTGCCGTTTAAACGCTCATGATGATCACGAGCCATCACCGCAATATTTTCCGAAAATTTAAACTCTTTAAGCAATTCGTATCCGGCCGACGGATGGGTCTGAACCATCGCCATTTCAGAGCCGTTCAGGGCACCTTTCTTCCATAGTATCTCCTGTGGCATCTTCAGCTTCCCCGCATCATGAAGAAGACAGCCGACTGCAAATTCACGCACATTTGGAAAACCAGATTCGCGGGCCAGCAGGGCCCCTAAAATAAATACATCAAACGAATGCTGGTACGTGTATGGATCCCAGTCCTGCAGCTTATCCATCAGCGCCTTCACCTTCGGTTCCTTTATAATGGTACAAAATAAATTTTCCAGCCATTCATAGTGCTCCAGGTCATTCAGTGCAAAACCGAACCGGTATTCGTTGCCGAGGCCGATCACGTTTTCCAAAAACAGGCGTTTTAACTCCTGTTCACTCATCTGCGCTCCTGTTTCCACTGGTTCGTTACCGTGTTGAATTTCCACTGCTTCAATGCCCCACCTGTGCAGCCTGTCGATCCATTCCTTCGTTAATACCTTTCCTTTTTTTAACGCCAGGGTGCTTCCTTTGTATACATCCTCTCCCAACACGTCTTCAGGTCGTAAGTCTTTGATCAGCCTCTCCGTCATGATCTCCACCGCCCGTCCTCGTATTTATTTGTCATTTAGTATTCAGCTGCATATTAGGTATATATTCACACTACTTTAGTTTGTTATTAAAATCAATATATAATATGCAAATTATTCCATAAAAAAACTGGAAGCTCCCGGCTTCCAGTACATACTACTTTTCTTCTTTACTGTCCACGATCAATATATCGCAGCTGGCCGAACGGACGACGGCTTCCGAGAAGCTGCCCATCAGCGTGCGGTCCATTTTATTCTTGCTCGTCTGCGGAAGCAGCACCAAATCAATCTGATAGTCCGGCACTACCTTCTGCAGCAGCGTCTGCGTCGGAGCCCCGTGCTCCACAATCAGCTTCGCATCGAGCTTCCCGTGCCCGTGAGACTCTGCTTTCTGCTTCACGGTGTGAAGCGTTTCCTCTGCTTCTTTTTCCGCCTTTTTTAAAACATCTGATCCGTATTGGGCAAACGGGCCATAGCCTTTTTCCTCAACCATAGATGCCAGATAAAGCTTTGCTCCGTGAAGTTCGGCCAGTTGGCAGCCTTTTTGTACGACATGCTCCGGCACGCCTGCCGTCGGATGCACGCCGATTAAGATGTTTTTGTATAGTTCCATATTTATACGCCTCCTTATTAAGTATATGGAATGCGTAATATGACTATTCCCATCTACCTGAAAATGTATGCATCAATTCGGAAAAACGGGAGGCCCTCCAGCCGTTATACGCAGCTGCGAATCTCCATTAACCTCCACCCAGATACTGTCACGCCAGCTTTCAATACGGGGAAAACTGCTCAAATATATTTCCATACGCAGGCGGTTCCCCGCCGAAAGCCGGTATGCGGTTCTGCCGATATCAATGACCCGCTTTCCTGCCGCTTCCGGCTGCGCCTCCACGGTATCCACGACGTTCCATGCACTTCCGTCCGGCTGAACTTCGCTTATCCGCAGGCCAATCGGAATGTCCGGTCGGCTCGCATTCATCGAAAGACGCGCCTGCACGGTGCCAAGTATTTCCCAGTCTTCCTGCAGTGGTTCGCTCGTATAAACCAACACGTCGCTCCGCGCCTGTATCACCTGCTGATCAAAGCTTCCTGCCGGAAATCCGCTCATTAAAATATTCCCGCCGCTCGTCGGTACCGGGTGATCCGGATCATGCTCCACCCGGATATTGGATGCCTGCCCCGGAGATTTTCCGGAAAGCAGGCCGGCAGCGTTCAGGTAAAATGTCTTCTCCGGCTGCCCCTCCGGTATTTCCGTTCCGTTTCTCCATTCGCCGGCGTGCATGACGTAATAATGCACCGGGTCTCCGGATGGTGTTTTTTCATCCTTCAGCCAGCGGTCAAACCACTGCAGAAACAACGCGGTACGATCCACCTGCGCATCAGGAAAAAACACGTTTCCCGCCTGGCCGCTCTGATCTTCATGCGTCCATGGCCCGATCCAGAGCTCCGAGGGACCAGCCGTTCTCTCATATAAATCAATGGTTTCCTCAAGAAAGCAGTCATACCACCCGGCAAGAAACAACGCCGGCGCTTTAATGCTGTCCGGGGCTGCCTGCATGCGCTGCCTGGTGTCTTCAGAAGCCTTTCCGAGCAGAAAGTCGTTATAGTACACCGGCAGGCCGGCCACTGTAACCGGGGGCCACATGAGCGGTTCCCCTTTCCCGAGCCAGGCCGGCAGTTCTTCAAGATATCCGCTGATACGAGCCGGTCCTTCAGGACCCTCCAGCCGCTCCAGGTGATCCGGAAGCATCGATTCAGCGACCCATGTCTGCCATTTGCCGATTTCAAACACGCCCCGGTCTCCACGCATCGCGCTCCAGCCGTCCGCAAATGCCATCACCGGTGCTATTGCCTCAAGCGACGGCGGCTGAACGGCCGCCGCTGCCACCTGGGTAAAGCCGTGATACGACATGCCGATCATGCCGACACGCCCGTTCACCTCCGGGAGGCGCGCTGCCCATTCCACCGAATCATATCCATCTTCGGCTTCATATATAAACGGATAGAATTCTCCCTCCGAGGCAAACCGGCCGCGTACGTCCTGAATAACGACCACGTATCCGGATGCTGTCAGTCGTTCCACATCCACAAATGTGTCCCGGTAATGACGGGTCGTTTTGTCATACGGAAGCCGGAGCAGAAGCGCCGGCCAGCTTCCGGTCCCGTCTGGGCGGTACACGTCTGCGCGCAGCACGGTGCCGTCGCGCATCCGGCCCTCCACCTGCTTTTCGATACGCATGCTACGAGCGCACTTCCTCATGGCCGATCGAAAACGTTCCGCCCGATACGTCCTTGACGTTATGGACGACGATGAACGCATTCGGATCCACTTCTTTAATAACCCGTTTCAAACGAAGCAGACGGTGCGAATGGATAACAATATACAGCACCCGGCGCTGCTCCTTCATATATTCTCCCCGGCCGTCAAAAACGGTCGCACTCGAGGCAAGCTCCTTCGTAATACGCTCCGAAATCTGTTCGGAATACGGCGATACCACATTGAGCGCTTTTTTCGAATCAAAGCCGCCGAGCACAAAGTCAGTGACGACCTTTCCAATATAAAGCGTAATCAGAGTATACATCGTAGATACCGGCCCGATAATGAAAATCCCTGCAATTACGACGAGCGCGTCCAGGACGAGCGTCATGCCGGTCAGGTCCCAGCCAAGCTGCTGGTTAAAGGCACGGGCGATAATGGACGTGCCGCCAACAGAGCTTCCGGCCTGATAAATAAAACCAAAGCCGACACCGGTAATCGCCCCGGCGAAAATCGCAGCAAGCAGCGGATCCTCCATTGGCTGGGCATACATGCCTTCAAAAATCCAGATGAACACTGAAAACAGTGCCACGTTAAAAATCGTTTTATACACCATGTGGCGCGGCAGATAACGAACTCCGACCCCAAGCAGAAGAATAAAAATAATCGGTGTTGAAATACTCGGCGAAATGTCGAGTCCGTAATAAATTAACAGGGACATCCCGACGATGCCGCCCTCGGCAATGGAGTTTGGCATCGCAAGCTGCGTCACCGCGAGCGCAAACAGCAGCGTGCCGATAATAATGTACATTATATTTTTCATACGTTCTTCCCCCCATACATATTTTCAGACAAAACTATATTATAACGTAAAAAAGAGCAGGAACGCAGCCTGCGTTCCTGCCCGCGCTTATTTGCCGCGTTTTTGGTCGAGATTTAAGGTCTTGACAATGCCCACGCACATTAAAATAACAATAACTGAAAGCGGCAGCGCACTGACCACGATGGCAGTCTGGAAGGCGCTCAAGCCGCCAACCACTAATAGAATTGCGGTGACGGAGACGAAGAATACGCCCCACATAATTTTTATCGATACCGGCGGGTTCAGGCTGCCCCCGGTTGTCTGCATCCCGAGCACAAACGTCGCAGAGTCGGCCGTGGTTACGAAAAAGATCGTCACCACGATGATGGCAAACACGGACATAATGCCTCCGAGCGGATACGTCTCAAGCACGTAGAACAGCGCTGTTTCGAGCGACTGCGATGATACCTCACGTCCTTCAAACAGCTCGAGGAAAATCGCGCTTCCGCCAAGCGTGCTGAACCAGAAGAACGAAACAATCGACGGCACGAGCAGCACCCCGGCCATAAATTCACGAATTGTCCGTCCCCTTGAGATCCGGGCAACGAACATACCGACAAACGGTGTCCACGAAATCCACCAGGCCCAGTAGAAGACGGTCCAGTTTTGGGTCCATGCTGCTTCCTGCTCATCAATTGGATCCATGCGCAGCCCCCATCCGAGGAAGTTCTGGACGTAATCCGACAGACCGGAAGCAAACATGTTAATTAAAAAGAGCGTCGGTCCGGCGATCAGCATAAACAGCAGCAGGATGCCGGTCAGGCTCAGGTTGATGTTACTTAAATATTTAATGCCGCGCTGGATCCCCGTGCTTGCTGACGTCACGAAGATAATCGTCACAATCGTCATGATGATGAACTGCACGCCGAGATTGTACGGCACGCCGAAAATAAACTGAAGGCCGGCGTTAATCTGCTGGGAGCCTAGTCCAAGCGAGGCAGCAACTCCGAACAGTGTAGCAAAAACAGCAATGATATCGACAACGTTCGCGACCGGTCCGTACGCATATTTTCCGAGCACCGGCCGGAGCGTCGTGCTCATCAGCCCCGGAGCCTGATAGCGGAACTGCTGCAGAGCGAGCGCCAGCGCCACCAGCGCATAGATCGCCCAGGCATGCAGTCCCCAGTGAAGCCACGTCGAGGAAACGCCCCGGATGGCATCACTTTCCGCGCCGCCCTCGCCGTTTGGCGGGCTCGAGAAGTGCCCGATCGGCTCGGACACACCGTAAAACAGCAGCCCGATTCCGATACCGGCAGAAAACAGCATCGTAAACCAGGTGAGCCGGTTAAACTCCGGCTTTTCGTCCGGCTTTCCGAGCCGCACCTTTCCGTATTTACTGAAGCCCAGATAAACGGCGAAAATTAACAGAAGCGTCACTAAAATCTGAAAATACCAGCCAAAATGCACAAATACAAACGCCTGGGCAGCAGTCATTGCTGCTTCAAGCTGCGCTGTAAAAAATACGCCGAATGCTAAGAATAGTAGGATAAGAACGATCGACACTTTTAACACAGTCGTCATTTTTCTCATTATGTATGTACCTCCTCCATAGTCTTTCCGCTGCAGTCGTTCACAACGTCCTTTATTATAGAGAAAGCCCTCTGAAAAGAAAAAACGCGTAAGCCGTCAAAAACCCGTGTAAAATCTATGCAATTTTTATTGCACAGAGTTTATGATTCATTATCTTATATTTCCTTCCTTTCTCGCCCTCAGTGACCCCAACCTGCATTTTTGTCTTTTTTTTGAAACGTGATACAGTTAGACGCGTGGAAAACAGAGAAAGCTTTATAAAGGGGGAGCGCCATGAGTGCCTCAGGGGATAAAAACCAGCTGCTTGAACAATTGAATGAAACCGAACGGCAGATTGCCGACCGCATTTCCGACAATATGAATACGTTCGGCGTATCATCGACGATCGGCCGGCTGCTCGGCATTATTTACATGAACCGCGAGCCGATGACGCTCGATGACCTGGCCGAAGCAACCGGAATGAGCAAGACCCGGATGAGCCAGGTGATGCGCCAGATGATTTCGTTAAACATTGCCGAAAAAGAGCACGTAAAAGGCAGCCGCAAGGAGCATTATAATGTGGAAAACGATTATGTGCAGACGTTTGTGTCCCTGTTTACGACAAACTGGCGGGAAGTGATCAGCAAAAACCGGCAGTTTGCCAACAAGCTGCAGCGCGAAATCGATGAGGTCGCTGCTGCAAGCGATGGTTCAGCGGAGGTAGACCAAAAAATTGCCGAGCTCCGCAAAGAGCTCGACGAATGGGTCGCGTATTATAACTGGATCAGCCGTCTCGTTGAATTTTTCGAAAGCGGAGATATTTTCGACGCTGTTCCAATAGAGAGAAACGATAAAGGAGAAGATAAATAATGGGTCAAAAAACAATCATTACAAGCGCCGTCACCGGCGCCGGAGAAACGACAAACAAAAGCAAGCATGTGCCGGTCACGCCGGAAGCTATCGCCCGTGACGCCATCGAAGCAGCCAAAGCAGGAGCCGCGGTCGCACACATTCACGTCCGCGATCCGAAAACAGGGGCCTACAGCTTTGACCCCGCCCTCTTCCAGGAGGTCGTGGAACGCGTCCGCGAAAGCGAAACCGACGTGGTGTTAAACCTCACAGCCGGGGGCGGCGGCGATTTTGTGCCCGATCAGAAGCACCCGGCCACCGGCGGTGACGGCACGTTTGTGCAGACCCCGGAGGAGCGCCATCTCCCCGTGGGGAAATTCCTCCCCGAGATTTGCACCCTTGACTGCGGCAGCCTGAACTTCGGCGACCAGGTGTATCTCGGTCCGGCCGGCTGGCTCCGTGAGCAGGCATCGCTGATCCAGCAAAGCGGCGTGAAGGCGGAAATGGAGTGCTTTGATACCGGTCACGTCCGCTTTGCCAACCAGCTCGTTCGCGAAGGCCTCGTAGACGGCGACCCGCTCTATCAGTTCTGCCTCGGCATTCCGTGGGGCGCGGAAGCAGACGCGGAAACGATGCTTCACATGAAGCATCACCTGCCGGAAGGCGCCAACTGGTCGGCGTTTGGCATCGGCCGCATGCAGATCCCGATGGTCGCCCAGGCAGCCCTTCTTGGCGGGAATGTCCGCGTCGGCCTCGAGGACAATCTTTATCTCGAAAAAGGCGTGCTCGGCACGAATGCCCAGCTCGTCGACAAAGCTGTGCAGCTGCTGCAGACGCTGAACGTAGAACCAATGACCCCGCAGGAAGCGCGCGATACGCTCGGCCTGACGAAACAATCTTAAATTTTTAGGAGGACCTCATGAATCCCACAACAACTACTATTGCCGTCGTCGGAACCGGCGTGATCGGCAACGGCTGGATCGCCCGTTTCCTCGCGCACGGCTTTCACGTTATTGCCTGCGACCCGGCGGACGGCGCCGAAGAAAAAACCCGCAGCACTGTTACATCGCTTTGGCCGAAGCTGAAGGAAAACGGCATGCACGACGATGCCTCCATCGATAAGCTTACATTTACGACTGACATTTCAGACGCTGTGTCAGACGCTGCCCTTATTCAGGAAAATGTGCCTGAACGCGAAGACATTAAACGAAGCGTGCTCGCCCAGATTGATGCACACGCGCCAGCCGAAAGCATAATCGCTTCAAGCACGTCCGGCTACAAGCCGACGACGCTTCAGACCGACTGTACCCGCCATCCGGAGCGCGTCATCGTCGCCCACCCGTTTCACCCCGTCTACCTGCTTCCGCTTGTGGAGCTTTCCGGCGGCGAGCAGACGACAGGTACCGAAATGACACGCGCCCAGGAAATATATGAGCTTGCCGGCATGAAGCCGCTTGTCATGAAGGGCGAAGTGGACGGCCATATCGCCGACCGGCTGATGGAAGCCCTCTGGCGGGAAGCCCTTCATATTGTGAACGACGGCCATGCCACCACCGAAGAAGTCGACAAAGCGATTGTCTACGGCGCCGGTCTCCGCTGGGCACTCATGGGACCGTTTTTGACCTTCCATCTGGCCGGCGGTGACAAAGGCATGACCCACATGCTCGAACAGTTCGGTCCGGCCCTGAAAGCACCGTGGACCAGTCTCGAAGCCCCGGAGCTCACTCCTGAATTGAGCGAAAAAGTGATCGAGGGCACAAAGGAACAGTCCGGGGATAAAAGCGTCGCCGAGCTTGAAGAGCGCCGCGATGAATTTCTTTTAAAGCTCATGAACCTGCTGCACGATGGCAGCTACTGGCCGGCAGAAAAGGTGCACAGCCATGACAAATAACCATACAGTCTGGAACGGCCGCGTAGAAAAGGAATGGGTGGACTATAACGGACACATGAATGACGCCGCTTACGCTTTAGTTTTCAGCCGGGCCCTCGACGCGCTGCTTGAAGACGCAGGCCTGACTGCCCGCTTTATCGAACAGGAGCAGTACACCGTATTTACCCTCGAAACGCACCTGATGTATCTGGCGGAGGCCCATCAGGATCAGCCGCTCGCCGTATCAGCGGCGGTCCTTGATCAGGACGCCAAGCGGCTGCATCTGTGGTTTGAGATGCTTGACGCTAAAAATGAAACAATCGCTACGAGCGAACAAATGGTGATGGGAATGGATCAGTCCGCCGGACGGCCCGCCTCGTTTCCCGAAACGCTTCAGCAGGGGTTTGCCGGCGTTCCGGTCCTCCCTCCGGATAACTGGCCGGCTAAAGCCGGACGCTCCATTGGAATTAAACGAAAATAATGCAGCATCAGCTGGTACTCTCTTAACGAGTGCCGGCTGATTTTTTATGCTGGACAATTTTCAGCTTAACAAAAGGCTGCGGCAGGAATAGGTACGTAGAGAGAAGAAAGGAGTGGCACCGATGCCCGTATGGAGAACCTACCTGTTGACCGCGCTTCTGCGCGCATTTCAAATACGACTACGCCGTTATTCGCCGACCCATATTACCCCGCCTGCGACAGAGGCGGTCCGCACTGATTCCTACATTGTTGAAACGGCTGCCGGGGCAACGCCCGTCCACATTTATTATCCCGAAAAAGCTGAAGGTACGGCTCTTCCGGTGTTTGTGAATCTGCACGGCGGCGGCTTTTTCATGGGAAGCTACGCCGACGATGAAGGCTGGGGCCGCTATGTCGCCGAGCTGACCCCCTGTGTGGTCGTAAATATTGATTACCACCTGGCCCCGCGCAGCCGGTTTCCGTTTTCCCTGTTTGAAATCCGGGACGTGATCGCATGGCTGCATGCCCATGAGGATTGGCTCGGCCTGAATATGGAACGCTTCGCCCTCGGCGGACACAGTGCCGGCGGAAACATTGCAGCATCAACGCTGCTGCTTTTGCGCGACACCGGGGCGCCGATGCCCGCAGTTCAAATTCTGGACTCGCCGATTCTCGACCTTGCGACTGATCCCCGCGAAAAAGCATTCTTCCCCGGAGCGATTCCCATTTTTGTGGCGGATCTGTTCACGGCAAGCTACCTGGAAACGGGCCAGAGCGCTGCGCACCCGTATATTTCCCCGCTCCGTGCGGAATCACTCGAAGGGCTGCCGCCGACGCTTGTGTTCACCCCGGAATACGATTCCCTCGCCCGGGAGGCATTCCGGTACGCAGAGCGCTTGAAGCAGGAAGGCGTGCCGGTGGAGTATCAGATGTTTCCAAAAACCATTCACGCGTTCACCCATGTCGGACGAAAAAGCACCGCAAAAAAAGCGTGGGGACTCGTCGTCTCCACGCTTCAGGCCCGACTTCTGTAGGCGGGCCTTCGTATTACTCGTCCGGATGCGCCGGCTGCTGATCGAGAATTTCCTTCAGCACCCAAGCGTGATTTCGTTTTACGTCCTCTGACGAAAAGACGAGCGTCACGTCCTTGTCCTGCATCCGCACAATTTCTTTCAGGCGCTGCAATTCTTCGCGTTTGAGCTCATCCTGCTCAAGCTCTGCCTTATACGCCTCCTTGAAGCTTTCGAACTTTTTCGGTTCGTCCTCAAGCGCCTTCTGGAGCTCCTTAGACGGGGCAACACCGTCCACCCATTCATGAATATCGGCACGCACCTCTTCGACTTCGTTCGGCCATTCCTTTTCAACAAAAATCCGGTAGCCGTCGTCCGTATCTGCTTTCTTATGGAGCCGTTTGCAGTATATTGGCATAGTAATCATCCTTCATCTGTGTAATTTTAAATCTCTCTTCTCCGCTCTTTCCTTTCCCGGAAAGCGGGCAAACGAAAAAAGCAGAGTCCATTTTAAAACAAAAAAATAAACCACCTTTGAGTTAGAGCGCTCCAGTGGTTTATTTTTCCCTGAGCCGACCCCTTTGAAGGGTCAGTACTGCTGTTGGCGGTCCGTGTTCGCGCACGGGCCGTTTTTTGTTAAATGAATTATACCACAGGCGGGCGAAGCTATTCAAGCTCGTCCGGCTTTAAGGCTTAGAGTTAAGTTTATTCATACAATTCCGGCATCCGGCTGTCAAAAACCGGTACGTTTTTGCGGACATCTGCCACATTGGAGAGATCCAGGGTTTCCCGGAGCGTTTCCTCGCCGTCCACGCTTCCCTTCTGCAGCACGTTGCCCCACGGATCGATAAAGGCCGAGGATCCGGCGAATGTAATACCATCGTACGAGCCCGGACGGTTGCACGTCACGACATACATCTGATTTTCCACCGCCCGCGCCACACTCAGCACGTCCCAGTGACTCCGGCGGCTGTCCGGCCATTCCGCCGGGATAAACAGCAGCTCACACCCCTGAAGAGCGAGGCTCCGGATAATTTCCGGAAAACGAAGGTCATAGCAGATTACGACCCCCATTTTGATTCCGTCAATCTCAAACACCTTCACCGGCTCGCGCCCGCCGCTTAAATGTGCCGGCTCGTTCAGCATCGGCACGAGATGGATTTTGTCATAATCATATACAAGCTCCCCTGTGTTATCTATCACAAAGGCCCGGTTATACACCTTCCCGTTTTCTTTTACCGCGATCGATCCTCCCATGATATGAACATCATAGTGTTTCGCCGCCTCCTGCAAAAAACGGATCGTTTCGCTGTCCGAAGGATCCTCCGCAATATCCTGAAGCTCCGGCAGCGTATACGCGGTCGTCCACATTTCCGGAAGCATGACCATATCCACGCTGCCAGGCTCCTGCTCCCTGAGCCACCGGCTTACCTTTTCCCGGTTCGCTTCCGGGTCTCCCGCCACAATGTCCATCTGATAAACGGCAATATTCATCGTTTTCCTCCTCCTGTATATGTATCCTATTACGATTCAATATACCACCCGGCGCTGACGGAGAAACAGGGCCTATTTTCCGGTACTTATTTCATTTCCCGTCCGGAACCTTTATGCTTAACTGTAGCGGAAATTATACAAATTCTAAAAAAGAAAGCGGGTGAAACCATGCTTCATATGCTGTTTCGCATGATGCCGGCACCGGTAAAACGGCTGCTCAGCATGTCCTCCCGTCAGCGCTGGCACGAAACGCGCGCCAGCCTGTGGGTGCTGCCGGCTATTTATATTATTATCGCTTCTCTTTTATCGATTCTCTCGTTTTGGATCGAATTCAGCCTCCGGCCGGGATGGACGCTTTTGTCAGCATTCACGACAGAGTACTCGCTCACCCAGACGATGTACAGCACCATGCTGTCCGGGGTGCTGACGCTCAACGCGTTCACCTTTAACTCAATGCTGATGGTGCTCACGAACATGTCGAACCAGTTCACGCCGCGGGTGCTGCTCAACTTTATTTCCAACCGCCGCACCCAGCACGCAATCGGGATCTTTAACCTCTGTTTCTTCTATCTGCTAATCGTATTTTTCTTTTTGGATTCGTCCATCAGCCAGTACACGGTTTTTCCAATTGCGGGCGTGCTCATGACGGCCTTTTCGGTGCTGAACTTTATTTTGTTTATTAATCACGCCACCAAATGGATGCAGCCGCCAAGCATTACCACAGACATGAAAAAACAGTCCGAGGAGCGGATTTTAAACACGCTTTACTACGACCTTGAAAAATACCGGGCCGACAACCCGGACCACCTCAGCCTTTCCTATTTGCCGCAGGAGAAACAGGACCAGGCAACAAAGGTGGCGTGCGAGACGTCCGGCTACCTGCAGATTATCGATTTTGGCAAGCTGATCCAGGAAGCCCAAAAGGACGGCCTCGTAATTCAGCTGCACTGCAATATCGGTGATTTCCTGCTGCCCGATTTGACACTCTTTTCCTACTGGACGACCGAGGGCACCACCGTGGACGAAGTGGATGAGCAGAAATACCGGCGCATGCTGTTTCTCGGTGACCGGCAGAACGAAATTCAGGATCTCGGATTCGGGGTCCAGAAGCTGAAGGATATCGCTGTGAAGGCGGTAGCCAACGATGAACCGGGGACACTTAAAGACACGCTATATCAGCTGATTGACCTGCTGCTTTCCATCGCCAAAGTCACCTCGTTCACACCGTATCTGTCCGACGGGGAAAACGCGCTCCGCGTCGTCATGAAGCAGGAGTATTTTGACGATTACCTGTATACGGCCTTTGGACACATCAGTGTTTATGTGAAAAACGACCCCGTTCTTACCAATATGCTGCTTGAAACGCTCGTGCTGTTAGCCCGCTCGCTGCCGGAGGATAAAAAACAAATCTGCTGGAGCTACGGCCAGGTGGTCGCCCAGTCATTCGCGGAAAAATTCGCCTATGAATTTGAAAAGCGCTCCTTTTACAGCCACCTGCGGACGCTTTCGATCGAAGCCCGTGACCCGAAGACCTTTCAACAGCTGGTGCAGGAATTTATCGAAAAAGGTACGCTGCCCGCAACGTATAAAGAAAATTACAGATAATAAGAGGGAGGCTTCTCTATGACTAAAGCTGACGAATGGATCCGAGAACTGCAGCTTGAACCGCACCCGGAGGGCGGCTTTTTCCGGCAGACGATGAAGTCGGAGGAGACAGTCACTACGCCTGATGGCAGAACCCGCGCCCAGTACACGAGTATTCATTTTCTCGTCCGCTCCGGGGAGCCTTCCCGTCTCCATCAGCTGCAGTCTGACGAAATGTGGTACTACCATACCGGCGCTCCGCTCGATGTGCATATGATTCATCCGGAGAGCGGGCACCATGAAATTATGACGCTTGGGCCGAATCCAGCCAATGGCGAAGTCCTTCAGGGCATCGTGCCGAAGGGAACTGTTTTCGGTGCCGAAGTCCGCGAACCGGAGCAGTTCGCACTTGTCAGCTGCGTCGTTGTTCCCGGCTTTGACTTTGCCGACTTCGAGCTGCTCGCGCGTGACGAACTTACCGCTGAATATCCCAAACACCGGGAATTAATTGAACGGCTGACGTGATCAAGCGCAAAAAAAGCCCGTACAGACTCATCTGCGCGGGCTTTCCAAATTCAAGACGTATATTTTTCATCCCGGCGCCCTGCGTATTCGTTTATCGCTTCAGCCGGGAGCGGCGGGCTGTAGTAATAGCCCTGGTATTCCTGGCACGCTTTTTCCGAGAGGAGGCTCAACTGCGAGCTTTTTTCGATTCCCTCTGCGATCACGTTAAAGCCAAGACGCTGGGCCATATGGATAATGCTTTCCACGATCGCTTCCTCGCGCTGCCCGTCCTCGATGTTGTCCATAAACGATTTATCAATCTTAAGTGTATTCAAAGGAAAGTCCTTCAGATAGCTGAGCGATGAGTAGCCGGTGCCGAAATCATCAAGAGAGATGCGGATACCCCTGGCCCGGATGCTTTCCATCAAAGGCACCGACCGTTCCGGATCCTGCACAATGCTTTCCGTCAGCTCAAGCTCCAGGTATTCCGGGGGAAGGCCGGTATTTTCAAGAATTTCCATAACCATATTCAAAAAGTCCGGCTGCTGGAACTGCAGGGTGGAAATGTTCACTGACATTCTGGTTACCGGGCTTCCGGCTTTTTTCCATTCTGCCATCTGCCGGCACGCCTCCTGAAGAATCCAGCGCCCGAGCGGGATGATGAGTCCGGTTTCTTCAGCAAGCGGAATAAATTCTCCCGGCGGCACCATTCCGAGCTCCGGGTGTCTCCAGCGCACAAGTGCTTCATAGCCCTTTATTTCTCCGCTGACAACGTCCACCTGCGGCTGATAGTACAACAAAAATTCTTCGGTGATGATGCCCTTCCTAAGTCCGGACTCAAGCAGCATTTTTTTGGATACCTCTTCATTCATATCGGCCGTGAAGAAGAAATACTGATTTGCGCCGCTGCTTTTCGCTTTGTACATCGCCGTATCGGCATGCTTTAGCAGGTCCTCCGCTGTTTCCCCGTCCTCCGGATACACACTGATGCCAATCGAGGCGGAAATAAACAATTCATTTTTCTCTATCGTGACCGGTTCATTCAATACCTGTACCAGCGAATGAGCCGTGTTTCCTGCCCCGTAACCGGTAGACTCCGGCAAAATAACCACAAATTCATCCCCGCTCTGCCTGGCCAGAAAATCCGTTTCCCGCAGGCGCTTTTTCATCCGTTCAGCGGCAATGATTAAAAGCTCATCACCAATACGGTGTCCGTAGACGTCGTTTACATTTTTAAACCGGTCCAGATCAACAAAAAGCACGGCTAGATTCGCCTGAGACAGCTGCTCAAGCATATGGGTGAGATGTTCGTTCAGCATGCGCCGGTTCGGCAGCCGGGTTAAATCATCCCGGTAAATCAGCTCCTGGATACGTTCATTCTGTCTGATACGCTCCGAAATATCGCGCACAATTCCGGTATATACTTTTTGGTCCCCGCTCCCCTGCCGGGAAAAGGAAAGCTCGAGCGGAAACGTCCGGCCATTGCAGTGCAGCCCTTCCAGCTCAACGAGTGAGGCACTTTCCACATCTTCGCCGGTTTGATGAAAATACTCCACCCTTCTTTGATACGCACTTGGAATAATCGTTGAAAGCGGCTCGCCGATAATATCTGCCTGCCGATGTCCGAAAATACGCTCCGCCGCGTCATTCCAGGATACAATTTTCATATCCATATTGGACGTAATAATTGCATCGTTCGCCGTATGAATAATGCCCCGGTACAAATCATCGATGTAATCCAGCTCGTCTTTCTTAAATTCGATCTGACGGTCAAAAACGGCCACAATGGTCGTAATAACTAAAATCATCATAATTCCAATACCGATAAAAATGGACAAAAGCTCCGTTTGAATAGCAGTGCCATCCATTGCCATTCCGGCGCTTCCGTGTTCAAATGACGCTCCGGCCATGCCTGTATAATGCATGCCTGAAATAGCCGCTCCCATCAAAAGCGAACTTCCGATAAAGCCGATCTCCTTCCAGAGGCGTTTTTGAATGGACGGCACGACCGAAAGCAGCCGGAGAGCGGTAAACGATGCCAGATAGGCAATCACGACGGATATTGTCACAAGTACCGGGCTGTACTGTATCTCTGCATTCATTTGCATCGCTGCCATGCCGATATAGTGCATCGACACAATGCCGCTTCCGATAAAAACAGCGCCAAGCAGGTGCCACCGGAGACCCGGTTTGAAAAATTGCAGAATCAGAAAAGCCAGCCAGCTGGCCCCCACCGCCATCACAATGCTCAGCACAAGCAGCCCCGGGTCATATGTAACCGGCATGCCCACATCAAGTGCGAGCATAGCAATAAAATGCATCGACCAGATACCACCGCCGAGACACAAACCGCCGCTCATGGCCCAGACGGCTTTATGCTTCGATCCGGCCGCTTTTAGTCGGCCGGCGGCGTGAAAGGCTGTATAGGAGGCAAATGCCGCAATCAAAACAGACAGCACCACTAGTCCAGGACTGTACGATTCATAAGTAAGCTCCACCACGTTCACCCCGAATTCATAGCATTTTCCAAGCATAGAATATTACACATCTATGTCTTTTATCGGCAGAACCATGAATATAGTTGAGCTCCAGTCAAGCAAGTACGGTGTTAGTGCTTTATGACTAATGCCCGGGCTTTTCAACGTATCGTTCGTTATTACTTATTTTCATCTTTTCGTTCCTGTTCCTTTTTTTGGATCAAAGAGGTGCTATCATTGGGATAAAACTCTTGTTTGAATCTAAAGTTCAGCTTGGGCCAAGCAGCGACGGGGGATGCTATGCTGTCAGGATTTTTTATTAATATAACTATTCTTATATCGTTTATCTATTTGTTTCACCGCCTGCTTTATAAAACACCTTTAAGCACGGCTTCACCAGTAAAACAAAAAATAGCTGCCGGTGCCGCCAGTGGGATGCTGGGGCTTGTCCTGCTTGCCTATACCATTCCGCTGAACGAGACGACTATCATCGACCTCCGGCTCGTGCCGGTTACGTTGATGGCTGTCTTTGGAGGCTGGGTGCCGACTATTATCACCGGAATGATTATCGCAGCCGGACGGCTGCTCATCGACTTCAGCCCTTCTTCCCTCCCTGCCCTGCTCCTCATTGCTCTAAGCGTAGTCTCAGGCGGGATCGTCCATACTGCCGTGAAAAATATCTGGCGGCGGGCGGCCTGGATGATTGGACTCACCACTCTTTATATGGCAGTGATGCTTTCCATACTGATGCCGTTAACGGTCTCGCTTCCTGTTTCGGCGTTTTATTTCCTCGCCTCCCTTACAGGTACAGGTGTTTCTGTTTACATGTTTGTTCATTTAAATAAAGTGAACCAGATGTTTAACCGCTACCAGTACCAGGCGTACCGGGACAATTTAACGGCGCTGTACAACCAGCGCGCCTTCCAGGAGCTGCTCGGGCAGGCCGCAGAGGAATATCCCGCAAGCAGCCGCTCCCTGTCGCTTTTAGTGCTTGATATCGACTATTTTAAGCAAATCAATGATACGCACGGACACCTCGAGGGCGATATGGTTTTAAAGCAGCTCAGCCATGTAATCGTTGCTTCAATCCGCCCGGGTGATGTTGCCTTCCGCATCGGCGGCGAAGAGTTCGGCGTGATTCTTTACGACTGCGATGAAACGCACGCATTAACCATTGCCGAGCGCATCCGTGCCGATGTTGCCCGAACCCCGTTTATCGTTGCCGGGCGCCCCGCTCCCGTGTTCATCACCATTTCGATTGGAGTCGGGGCCTACCCGGCCTCCGGAAAAAACGTTCATGCTTTGTATGACCTGGCGGACCAAGCGCTGTACCAGGCAAAACGGCAGGGGCGTAACTGTATTTGTACTACTGATGAAGTTGGTTAACAAACATGAATAGCATCTGCATGAAACAATAAATAAGACCTAATACCTAAAGTGGTACTATTAAATTTAACTTTATGCCTTTATGCTTAGAATACATTATGTTTTGAAAAATATGTATTCTAACTATAAGGAGCGTTTTATGCATACACATATTAAAGCTATGTTCGCCATAACTGTTGTCGTGGCATTTTTTTTGAGTCTTTCCATCAGCGTTAAAGCAGAAGCAGCTGAACGAATTTCAGGAGATGACCGGATCGGCACCGCTATCGAAATTTCTCAGTATGGTTGGGAAAACAGTGATTCAGTGGTCCTTGCCAGATCTGACCACCCTGCAGACGCTCTAGCTTCGGCGGGGATTGTGGAAATGGCTGATGCACCCATCCTGCTTTCCAGAACTAATTCTTTAGATCCGCGTATCATGGAGGAGGTTCTTCGACTTGATGCTAAAACTGTTTACCTGCTCGGCGGAGAGGCAGCTCTTTCTTCCAGCGTAGAACAGGAGTTTCTAAGTGCAGGGATCAATGTGGAACGCGTATCCGGAGCAACCAGATATGAAACAGCGGAAGAAGTGAATGACACTGCCGGCTATTCTAGTGCTTCTTCGGCCATTCTGGTCAGCGGGGAAGTAGCTGCCGACGCTTTAAGTGCGTCCGGCATGGCTGTAGATGACAGCCTCCCTATTTATTTAACGAAAAAAGACAGCCTTTCTACTGACCTTCCTTCTTCAGTCAATTATGTCACTATTTTTGGCGGCACTAATGCCGTCAGTTCCCAGGTTGTCGAGGAATTGGAAGCTGAAGGAATTAAAGTAAGAAGAATTAAAGGTGACACTCGTTACGAAACAAGTGTCAAAGCGGCTGCGTCTTATTCACCCGGCAATTACAATCTGCTGGTTCGCGGTACTTCCGTAAAAAGCGATGAAGAAGATTATCCTGATGCCGTAGCTGCTGCCGGCCTCGCGAATAAAATCGGAGCGTCTATTGTGCTTTCTCACCCTTCACAGGCACAGGCCTCCACCACCAATTATTTAAACAGCTCGTATAATACCAACATTATTTTAGGCGGAACGGCTGCTATATCCGAGCAGGTAAAGGTTTCCTATGAAGAAGCTGCTCCCGGAGATGCACCCGACAGTGTCGAATTAGTGGAAGGCATATCCACCTATACGATCGATAATATTATTGAGTCCGGTGAAAAATATATCGGCACGCCTTACCAATTCGGGGCCCCGCCCTATACCACGTCCACATTTGACTGTTCCTCCTTTCTTCAGCTTATATTTGCAGAAAATGGTATTACACTGCCCAGAACTTCCCGGCAGCAGTACCAGGAGGGTGTAGAGGTGCCGGAAGACCAACTCGAAAAGGGCGACCTCGTCTTTTTTGACACCACTAATGATGATTCCATTAACCATGTCTCGATGTACATCGATGAAGAAACGCTATTTCATGCCACCCTCAGCAGAGGAGTCGACTATACTGGATACACAGATTACTGGAAAAGTCATTTAGTCGGTGCTAAACGTATTACAGAAGAATAAAAAGAACCCAGGACTGCTCAGGTTAAGAGCTCATCCTGGGTTCTTTTTTACGCCCCTGGCGTATCCTCAAGATCATCCACCCGTTTTTCCAAATACTCGGTATCCTTGCGGGCGTTGAATTTTTCGGCTTTTTCCACCTTTACGCCGATATTGTAATCCGGTATTTTCGCAAACTGCTCGTAGCGACCCTTTGGCAGCAGGAAGTTACCCTCCGGAAAATGCACGCCCAGATTGCCCTTCGCCATGTCGGCAATCCGCGCCCGGCCCTGGAACACGCCGTACTGGTTGTACAGCACGACCGCCTCGCCGTCGGCGATCCGGTTTTCCTTCGCATCCGCTTCGTTCATGAGCACGTCATCACGCTCCGCCCCGTTGATCGGATCGGTTTTTTTGTACACCATCGAGTTAAACTGCTTGCCACGCCGGGTCGTCAGGTAAAAGTCCCCCGGCTGCCGGTTCAGGTCCGGAATTTCGACCGGAATCAAATTGCCGCGTCCATCCGTTGTCGGGCAGACTCCGCCTTCGCACAGCCAGGCGCCGCCCCACTGAAACACGTCGCCCTGCTTTTTCAAATGCTGGACGCCGTCGTAGTTCGGGTTCGCCTTGGCCATTTCCTCGCGCACCTCGTAGCCGTCCTTAAAATCAACCAGATGTGCCGTTTCCGGCTTCACGCGCCTGGCGAGGTCAATATAGATTTTCCATTCCGCCCGTGCTTCCTCAATCTTGTTTTTGTTGCCTTCGATTTCCGGGGAAAAATAGACCATCCGCTCGGTCGAGGTCGACGTGCCGCCGTCCTCCTGCTCGTAGCGGGTTTTCGCCGGCAGCACAATCACCGCCTCCTTCGCGTCCACGAGCGTCGACGTGTTTAGGATGATGTCCTGGTGCACACGGACGTCGAGCTCCGAGAGCGCCTGTTCCACAAAATCCGGATCCGGCATCGTTTCCAGGAAGTTGCCGCCGGACAGGTAGTACATTTTGATTTTGCGCTCGTGATCCTCAGGCAGCATGATGTTTTCAAGCGTCACGCCGACGACGTCCCCCTGCCATTTCGGAATGTCAAAGCCCCAGAGCTTTTCGATCCGTTCGATGTTGTCGCCTTTAAAGTCGCCGCCCGGAAGCACAAACGGATCGGCGCCCATTTCTCCGCTTCCCTGCACGCTCGAATGGCCGCGAAACGGCATCAGGCCGCTGTACTGACGGCCGAGAAAGCCGCGCAGCAGCGCGAGGTTTGCCACCTGCGAAATGTTGTCGGTTGCAAACGAATGCATCGTAAGCCCAAGCGCCCAGGCGAATACGGCGTTTTTGCTGCGGGCAAGCAGGTCGGAAAGCTCGATGATCCGCTCGCGGGTCACGCCGGAGGATTCTGTAATTTCTTCCCACGACTGCGCCATTACCTGCTGCTTCAGCTCTTCGTAGCCGTTCACGTGCTCGTCGACGAAGTCATGGTTGATCGCAGATCCCGGCACCTCTTCCTCCATGTCGAACCAGTGCTTCATGATGCCGTGCATGAACGCAATGTCGCCGCCGATATTAATCTGGTAAAAGTCGTCCGCAACCTTGGTGCCAAACAGCGCCGATTCCGGATTTGACGGAATCCAATACTCGTCCATCGACGGCTCGCGGTACGGGTTGATGACAATAATTTTCGTGCCCTTTTTCTTCGCCTCGAGCATGTATTTCGTAGAGACCGGCGAGCTGTTGGACGCCACGCTCCCCCAGAACATCAGCACGTCGGTGCCGATCCAGTCCTGATAGTTAGCTGTCGATGCCCCGACTCCGACCGATCGCTTCATCGCGGTCTTACTCGGCGAGTGGCAGATTCTCGACGCGTTGTCGATATGGTTTGCCCCGAGAAACCGGGACACCTTGGCGGCCACGTAGTACGATTCGTTCGTAATGCCGCGCGACGTTAAGTAGAACGCATACTGCTTCGGGTCGAGCTCCTTCATTTTATCCGCAATCGTATCCATCGCGTCGTCCCAGCTGAGCCGGGAAAATTTGCGCTCGCCCTTGCGGCGGATCATCGGATACGGCACCCGGCCGAGCTCCCGCAGCTCGGTGCTAGAGTATTCGCGCAGCTCATCAATATCCTTGTTTAAAATCTCATCGTCCACCGCTGGCATCGTGTTCAGCCGCAGCACATTCAGCCGCGTTGTACAGATGTGCGGGCCGCTGAGCGTCTGGTCATACAGCCCGGACACCCCGAGCGCACAGCCGTCACAGACGCCCTTCGTAATAATGTTTTTCGCGTAGCCGAGGTTGTCCTTGTTGTCCCAGGCGATTTTCATCGAATCCCGGATATGCTTCGGCTTCACCTTGCCGAGGCCGAACGGAATCGGACTCACCCAGTGCTCCGGTGCCGGCATTTTGACTTTTTTCATTGGTCCCTGGTGCTTGGTTTCTCCCATAATCAATAACTCCTCTATGTGTAATAATAAAAAAACCACCTCACGCCCCGGAGCCTGTATCGCCCGGAGCGCAAAGCGGTTGAGTCTTTTGCAGGGTCGCTGCGAAGTGCCTAACCTGTGTATTTAAGAAAATTTCTCCTGAATATTGTCACTGAACACGAAGATCGACATGCCGAAATCCTTTTCGATATCAATATCCACATACAAATCGACGAACGTGCTGCCGAGGAATTCTTCCATTTCTACCGGATGGTTCTTTTTGTACATATCCTTCACCATCTCGGTCCGGGCCGCCCGAAGCATCTGTTCACCGTTGTCGGCGGCAGCGATAAACTTTTCCACCGGCGACAGGTTGCCCTCCATCTCGCAGATGGCCCAGTGCTTGCAGAACGTGGTGTTGATTTTGCCCGGCCCTTTGCCCATATGCCGTTTTCGGAACGCCTTGACCAGATTACTGAACTCAGCTTCGTATTTGTTCATTTTTTTCACCTTTACTATTTATGCTCTCTAAATTTTATGTGCCGCGGCCGCAAAAATCAACTCGAAAGTCTCTCTGCCTTAGCCGGCTCGGCGGTCGCCTGCTTCAGCTGGCGGATATCGATACGGATTAAGAGCGATACGAGAAGCGCGACGATAAACATGCTGCCAAAAATCGAAAGCGTGAGCGCGTAGCTCTCGGTGACCCCGCGGATCCAGGAGGCAAGCAGCGGGCCTACCAGGCCGGCTGCCGCCCAGGCAGTCAGCACGTAGCCGTGAATGGCGCCAAGCTGCTTCGTTCCGAAAATGTCGCCAATGTAGGCCGGAATGGAGGCAAAGCCGCCGCCATAGCAGGTCATGATTAAGAATAATGCCAGCTGGAACAACAGCGCTACGGCCAGGTTCGGCAGCGCAAAGAAGGTCACGATTTGAATCAGGAAAAAGGCTGTGTACACGTTCGGGCGTCCGAGATAGTCGGAAATGCTCGCCCAGGCAATGCGGCCGGCGCCGTTGAAAAAGCCCATCAGGCCGACCGTGGTGGCCGCAGCGGCTGCCGACAGCCCGGCGATTTCCTGCGCCATCGGGGAAGCAACCGATAAAATCGCGATCCCGCACGTGACGTTAATAAACAGCATGACCCACAGGTACCAGAAGCGGCGCGTCTTGACTGCTTCGTTCGCCGTCAGCTGCGCAAGGTCCGGCTTCTGCTTTCCAGCAGCCGTGTATTCCTTCATGTAGCCCTCCGGCGGACGCTCGAGGTACAGCGCCGAGCTCATCATCACGATAAAATATACTGCCCCTAGGATGAAAAACGTTAACGGAATGCCGGCGCCTTCAATGAGTGAGGCCATTACCGGGCTTGCGATCATTGCCGCAAAGCCAAACCCCATAATCGCAAGGCCCGTAGCGAGACCCCGGCGGTCCGGAAACCATTTCACGAGTGTCGATACCGGTGTGATGTAGCCGATGCCAAGACCGATGCCGCCAAGCATGCCGTACGTTATGTATAACAGCCATAGCGACTCCATCATCGTCGCTGCCCCGGAGCCGATCATGCCAAAGCCGAAAAAGCTTGCGGCAACCATCCCCGACACCCTGGGGCCATGCTTTTCAACGAAGTGTCCCATAAATGCAGCCGACAGCCCCAGAAACAGGATCGCAATGCTGAACGTGAGCGACACGGCGCTTAAATTCCACCCGTAGGCGTCAATGAGCGGATTGGTGAACACGCTCCACGCGTAGACCGACCCGATCGAAATGTGAATCCCGACAGCCGCGAGCGCAATCAGCCAGCGGTTTTTTGTTTTGTTCATTCCTCTCACTCCCCAATATGTAATAATAAAAAAAGCGCCGCCTGCTCCGCCGGGATAAAAATCCCCAGCAGAAACAGAACGACGCTTAGCTTCAGGCAGGACCTCTGCCGAAATACCAATGTAATCGTTTCCATAATTATACTCATTTAAAACCGCCTGCAGGAGCGCTGCCGCGATGTTTAAATGTTACAGCTTTCTGAACACCTTTATCATAGCTGTTTTCGGGCTGAATTTCAATTGTTTTTTCAGCAGGTCAGGTTTTAGCTTCACTTCCCCGCACTCGCGGCGCCCGGTACGCCATGAGCGCAATTACCATCGCCACAACGACGAGCGCGCTTCCGGCCCAGGAGGTGGCGGCAACGACGGACTGCTCCACGACGATGCCGCCGAGAATTGAGCCGATCGCAATGCCGACCTGGAGCGCCGACGTGTTGACGCTCTGCTGGATATCCGAGGTTTCCGGGGCGACCGCAATCAGATAGCTCTGCTGCGCCGGAGCAATCGACCAGCTGAGAATACCCCAGATAATCACGGCGATGATAAAGAGCGCCATCGAGTTGGTCGCAAACGGCAGAATGAATAGAATGACCGCAAACGAAGCAATGAACGTGAGCGACATTTTTTTGGAGCCGAACTGGTCGGTTAGCCAGCCGCCGACGCCACCGCCGGAAACGGCAGCGGCCCCGAAAATAAAGAACATGGCGCTGATCCAGAATGAATTCAGTCCCATCGTCTCCTGCATGAACGGATTAAAGTAGCCGTACAGCGTATAATGGCCCGCAAGCACCAGAAGCGTCACGCTGTGGATGCCGACGATTTTCATATCTTTAAGCGAGCGGATCTGCTGGCCGACAGTAACCACCTGCTCCGGCTGCATGCGCGGCAGAAAGCGGATCATGACGGCGCCAATCAGTACCGTCAGCATAGCGATCATCACGAAGATGATCCGCCAGCCGAACGCCTCCCCGATCAGCACGCCGAGCGGCACGCCGAGGACGAGCGCCGAACTGACGCCCATCGTCACGAGTCCGATACTGCGGGAGCGGTATTTCGCTTCCACGAGCTTGGGTGCCATCGTAAGCGCAAGCACGATAATGAGTGCCGCACTCGCTGCGGTTACAAACCGGGCGGCCATGAGGACGGTAAACGTTGGTGCCAGGCTTGCGCCTATATTGGCAATCGCAAATACCGCAAGCGCCCATATGTACACCGTTTTCCTTTCCACATTGGACGTAAATGACAGCAGTAGCGGACCCGCCACCGCAAATACGAGGGCAAAAATGGTAATCAGCTGGCCAGCAATAGCAATCGACACCGATAAGTCCTCCGAAATGAGCGGAAGAATCCCGCTGATAATCAGCTCAACCATGCCGACGATAAACGCCGACACCGCCAGTAAGTAAACACGTGAATTCATAGCACAGTGACCTTCGAAAGACGCTTACGTCTTTCGTTCCTTTCTATCCTAAAATCTTCTATCTCATTCTAACACGAACCTCCCAACGGAAACGATCATCTGCCTGCATAAAAAAGCAGCGCCCAAACGGGCCCTGCCTTCTTTCATTTATATCAGCTGCACATTTTGTGTCGGTTTTTCGTGATTCTGGTACTGTTTGGCCATAATGCCTTCCGGGGTAATCTCCCAATCGGTGATCGAAAGAACCAATTCGTGCCGAAAACCGGTCAGGCGGCAGGAGGCAAGCTCCTCTATGTGTACCGGGCGTCCCTGCAGTTCTTCAAGCAGTTCATACGTTTCCGGCTTCCACATCATATATTCGTCATAAAAGAAGGGAATGAGCAGTCCTTCTTTCCGTTCCTTCGCCTGTTCGTAGTTCACTATTGCACTATCACGAAAAAGAGAGCCGATGTCTTCCCAGCGATCCGAGCGGACCTGGGCAGCAATGAATGTGTTTCTCATCTGTGACAACTCCTTTCCCCTCTCTATTCCCAGAAGAAAGGAAAGTTAGTCATGAATGGTGAATGTTTTCATAAGAAGCGCACACATTCACTGCGGCTGAAACAGTTCCACCAGCAGCAGTGCCACTGCGCCGAGCATGGTCGCTTTGCTGCCAAACTCGGTAATGACGACTTCTGTCTGCTTGGCCTGTTTGGTGAGACCACGCTCCTGAATCGTGCGCCGGACCGGATCGAGCACGTACTTCCCGGACTCCGACACCCCGCCGCCGAGAATAATTTTAGTCGGGTTGATAATATGGATCAGATTGGTGAGCCCGATGCCGAGATATTCCCCGGTCTGCCGGAGAATGTCGATGGCGAGCGGATCGCCTGCTTCAGCAGCTTTTAAAACTATTTCTCCGCTCACCTGCTCCGTGTCACCCTCAATCAACTCCCATATCCGGCTCTCCGGATGATTTTTCAGGCTTTCCACGGTCCGTTCGGCAACGGCCGGTCCCGAAGCGACGGTCTGCAGGCAGCCGTTGCTTCCGCACGCACACCGGCGACCGTGCACATCAATCGCCATATGACCGAGCTCTCCGGCGATGTCATACTCGCCGTGATAAAGCTCTCCGTTGATGATAATACCGGATCCGATGCCGCGTCCGACGTTGACCGCGACCATGCTTTTGACATTTTCGCCGCTGCCAAACCAGGCTTCGCCAAGCGCCATGGCACGGGCATCGTTTTCCACCTTCACGAGAAAGCCAAATTCCTTTTCCAGTTCGTCTTTAATCGGAATATCCCGAAGATGCAGATTCGGCGCAAACAGCGACGTTCCTGTCGCCACATCAACAACCCCGTGCATGGCCACCCCGATTCCGACGACTTTGTCCCGCATGAGAGGAATTTCATTTAATAAATCATGAATACCCCGTTTCACTACATCCAGAAATCCTGATTCCTCCGTCAGGTTAATGCTTTCCCTCAGGTGATGAATCACGGTGCCCGACAGATCCGCAAGGCCAAACTCCACCTCGGTCGGGCCGGCGTCGAGACCGATAATATAAAAATCCCCGCTGTTGATCACAAGCATCGTCGGCTTTCGGCCGCCCTGCGAATCGCCGAGGCGGCTTTCTTTGACGATCCCCTGCTCGATCAGCTCACGCACGTTCGCGCTCACCGTCGGCGGGGTCAGGTTTGTTTCTTTCGCAATCTGGGCACGTGATATCGGGCCCTCGCTACGGATTTTATTTAAGACAATTGATTTGTTAATGGACTTCATCCATTGAAAACTGCCGGTTTGCATAACTGATCCCCCGTTTCGCGGCCCCTGGTTCTTCTTCCACGTGCCCTGATGCTATAAATAAAACCTGCACGGCTTTTCTATCTGTTATTCCCCGCGCAGACGAAGCTGAAAATGGAAAGGTTTCGTGTGCAGCCTATACTGCCCCAGCACATCCGGCCCGCAGCTGGCCGAACCGAGGCCGTGCTGCTGATGATCGATTTTCACCGTAACATATTCCTCTTTTTTCAGATCGTAACGGTGCCTGGCCTCTTCCATGTTTTTCTGGCTGTACTCCTGGATGGTAAAGTCAAAACGCTCCCCGCGTGCTTCGGCCGTTAACGCTACAGCTCCGCCTTTCAGTGTTACTTCGCGTACGTCGTGGCGGTTGCCGTTTTCCTGCGGGAAAATGTACGGCGTCATGAGCTCCGGCACCGGCGACGACCACTGGCCGCGCCGCACGGACTGCCGACTGTCGCGGTAGGCCTCTCCTGGCCCGAGCCCGAGCCAGTCCACCTGCTGCATCGTTTTCGGTACTGTCCATTCAATGCCTACCCGCGGCAGGGTGTCCGGATAGTGACCGCGCGGAACAACAGAAACATCCACGTCCACCGTTCCCGATGGATCAATTACATACGTCCACTCCACACCCATATTCCAAGCCAGCCCCGGAGGCGCGACACTTTCCTGAACGCTCACGTGCACAGCCTCCCCTTGTTCGGCCACATGAACGGCTGCCGTCCGCGTAAGCAGGTAATGCAGCCCGAAGGATTTCCATGTTTCCTCCGACGGTACCGGCTTCCATTCCTTCTGTCCCCAGCGGTCATTATCGATCGGCGCCCGCCACAGATTCAGCTTCGGCCCATGCTCGATCAGCGGCTCTCCGTTGTGCGTCCATGCATTCATTCTTCCGGTTTGTTTGCAGAACGCCAGGTGCGTTATTTCCCCGGAAATAATCCATTCGGCCCCGGTTTCCGTTACGGCAAGCGTTGATTCGCTGCCGCCTTCGTCCGGCGCCTCGCCCGGAAGCACCGCCTCCTGCAGCACGTGCTCGCTCCAGGCAATCTCATGGCCCGCCGCGGCCCACTCGGTCTCTTCCTTCAGCGAGCATTCCACTGTGAGTGTCACCTCTTCGGTCGAGTCAGCTTCCACCGTTTCATACGGAATGCTGAGCGGCTGCGACGTACGTGCCGGCAGCTCAATGCCCCGGAGCTCGCCGGCCTGAACGGTCGTCCCGTCGACTTTCACCTGCCAGTGAACCGCCAGGTGATCCGTGCCGAGAAAATCATATTCGTTTACAATCCGGTACTCACCGTCACTGTCTGCTTCCACCCAGACGGGCTGGATGATTTTTTTGTATTCCCGCAGCGCCGGGGACGGCGTCCGGTCCGGCATCAGCAGTCCGTCGATGACGAAGTTGCCGTCGTGCGGATATTCCCCGAAGTCGCCGCCGTAGGCAAAGTATCTCTCGCCGTTATCGGTCGTACTTAGAATGCCCTGGTCGATCCATTCCCATACGAACCCGCCCTGCAGGCGGTCGTGGCGGCGAATGGTTTCCCAGTATTCCTTCAGGCCGCCCGGGCCGTTACCCATCGCATGTGCATACTCACACAGAATATGCGGTTTTGTGTACTCGGTCCTCGACCCGAGCTGATCCATCACTTCCACGCTTGTGTACATCGTTGTAAATACATCGGAGGCGGTTGGATCATGGTCCGGCTGGTTGCGCACCGCCGCTTCGTTCATCAACTGACGTGTTTCGCCTTCGTAGTGTACAAGCCGTCCCGGATCGCGCTCCTTCGCCCAGTCGGCCATCGCCTGGTGGTTCGAGCCGAATCCGGACTCGTTACCGAGCGACCACATAATGATCGACGGGTGGTTTTTATCTCGTTCTACCATGCGCACCATCCGGTCCAAATACGCCTCTTTCCAGTCTTCAATCCGGCTGAGCTGACTCCAGTCGTTTATCACATCAAAGCCGTGGCACTCCAGGTCCGCTTCGTCGATTACATACAGCCCGTAGCGGTTGCACAGGTCATAAAAGGCCGGGGCATTCGGATAGTGCGCCGTGCGTACGGCATTGATGTTATGCTGCTTCATTAAGCGCACGTCCTCCTCCATGCGGGCCCGGCTGACTGCCCGTCCCGTCTCTGGATCATGGTCGTGGCGGTTGACGCCCTTCAGCGTAATCGGCACGCCGTTCACAAGAAACACGCCGCCCTTCAGTTCAACGGAGCGGAAGCCCACGTCGTGGACAATCCGCTCCACTTCTTCGCCGCTTTCGCTTCGCACAATCAGCACGAGCTTGTACAGGTAAGGCGATTCCGCGGACCATTTTTCCGGGTTCGTGACGTGCATATCAACGCTTGTATTTTCACTATCCGCCGCCAGCTTCCCGGAGCCGATTTCGTCTGCGCCATCATACAGGAAAGCTTCGACTGTATACGCTCCGTCCCGGCGGTTCGTCTGGACGTTCACCCGGCAGACCGCGTCACGGTAGTAGTCATCAAGGAGCGTCTGTACAAAAAGATCGTTTACATAGACCGGCGGTTTTACCTGCACGGATACATCACGGAAAATACCGCTCATCCACCACATGTCCTGGTCTTCGATGTAGCTGCCGTCGGACCACTGATACACCCGTACCGCAATATGATTGGTGCCGGCGGTGACAAAGCTGGTGATGTCAAATTCACTTGGCACCCGGCTGCCCTGACTGTATCCTGCCTCCCGGCCGTTGACCCAGACGTGAAACGCGCTGTCGACGCCTTCAAAGGCCAAAAGCACCGTGTGGTCCTCCGGTACCTCCTCCAGTTCAAAGGTGCGCCGGTAGCTTCCGGTCGGATTCTCCGAAGGTATGTTAGGCGGATCCACTGGAAACGGGTAAATCACGTTCGTGTAATGTGGACGGCCGTAGCCGTGCAGCTGCCAATGCGACGGAACGGCGAGCGTGTCCCAGGACGCGTCGGAAAACGCCGGCTCATAAAACCCTTCCGGCGCCTCCTCCGGCGACGGGGCGTAATGGAATTTCCAGTCGCCGTTTAACAGCGTGACGCCTTTGTCGCTCCCCGTGCTCTCCCGTGATACGAACGATGCCCGGGCCGCCCGGCGGTTTCGCTGCAGCGTGATTAAATCTTCCCAATCTTTTTGCATAGCAATGCCTCCTACTTGGACTGTTTAATAATGGTGATGCCACGTGGCGGGAGCGTGAGCGTTTCATGAACCGCTTCCCCGCTCACCAGGTTCGTTCCGCTCAGTTTCTTCGACGTTAGGCTCTGCTTTCGTTCGCTGAAATTGGATACAAACAGATAGTTATTAGTTTTATTTTCGCGTTTCTGCACCGTCACCCCACGCGGAAGCGGAACATCCACAAGAGGCTCCACTCCGCTTTCGCGCAGAACGTAAGCGTAAAAATCATCGTAAAATAGTTCCTCAGCGCGGGCAGCCACATAGTAGGCCTGTCCGCTGCCGTAACGGTTGCGGGTAAGCGCCGGACGGCCGGCGTAAAAGTCGTCCCGGTACGAAGCAAGCACCTCTGCCCCTTCGGTATGAATCAGATCGCACAGCTCGGTGAGCGTGTATTCGCCCCTGAGCTCCGGCACGTTCACCTGCTTGATCATTGTATTTTCTTCCCCGTCCCCAAGACTGTCGATTTCTTCCGACCAGATGCCGAGCACCTCGCGGAGCGGACCCGGAAACCCACCGAGAAAGCAAAGGTCGTGCTCATCGACAATGCCGGACCAGTACGTAGTGATAAGCGTGCCGCCGTTTTGGACAAACGCGGCAATTTTTTCACCAACTCCCTCGCGCACCATGTACAGCATCGGCGCGACAAGCACCTTGTACGGCGACAGGTCCTTGTCCATGTCAATCACATCCACCGGCACGCCCTGCTTCCAGAACGCCTTGTAATGGTCTTTTGCCGTCGCTTCATAATGGATGCCGCTGTTTCGCGGCCCCTGGGCATCCTTCACCGCCCAGCGGTTCTCGGTATCAAAAATGACCGCCACCTCGGGCTGCACCGTGGCACCGGCAATCTCCCCGGCTGCTTTCAGTGCTTCGCCAAGCTGAGCCACCTCCTGAAACACTCTCGTCTGCTCGTGGCCGGCGTGATCCACAACGGCCCCGTGAAACTTTTCGCTGGACCCCCGGCTTTTCCGCCACTGAAAGTACTGCACCGAATCGGAGCCGTGGGCGACTGCCTGCAGGGACGATAAGATATGTACTCCCGGCTTTTTCAGCTTGCTGAGCGGCTGCCAGTTGGTGGTGCTCGGCGTGCTTTCCATGAGAAAAAACGGCTGCCCGTCCTTCATGGCGCGGAACCAGTCATGATTCATGCCGACCCAGGCCGCCAGGTCCGTGTCGTCTTCGCTATAGTGCCACGTCGGGTACGAGTCCCAGGAAATGAAATCGACGGCTTTGGCGAATTTGGCATAATCCAGCTCGTCAAATGCCTCCATGAAGTTGGCCGTGGCCGGAAGCTGCGGGTTCGCTTCGCGGAACGGACGCAGCTCATGCTCATAAAAATTGATCGTCTGATCGGTGACAAACCGTTTCCAGTCCAGGTTCAGGCCGTGCACCATCGTCTCCCCGTGCGGCGCAGGCGATTCAATCTGCTCCCAGGACGAATACGTATGGCTCCAAAACGTCGTCCACCAGTCGTGGTTCAGCTGCTGGAGCGTGCCGTATTTGTTTTTCAGCCACTGGCGGAACGCTGCCTGGCAGAGCGGACAGTGGCACTCCCCGCCGTATTCATTCGAAATATGTAGCCCGATCACCGCGGGGTGATGGGCATAGCGTTCAGCCAGACGGGTATTCATTTGTTCCGTCTTCTCCCGGTAGACCGGCGACGTATAGCAGTGGTTGTGACGCAGCCCGTGCAGGTTACGCTGCCGGTGCTCGTTCACCCGGAGCACCTCCGGATACTTTTCCGACATCCATGCCGGCCGCGCGCCGCTCGGCGACGCAAGGAAGGCATAGATGCCGTTCGCCTGGAACTGCTCGAGAATCCGGTCCAGCCACTCGAACGTATACGTCCCTTCCTCCGGCTCCAGGCTGGACCAGGAAAAGATGCCAACCGACATGACGTTGCAACGGGCCTCCTTCATGAGCCGGATATCGTCCTCAAGCTTGTCGGGGTAATCGAGCCATTGCTCCGGATTGTAATCGGCTCCGTGCAGAAGCGTTCCCGGCACGGGAAAAATGGATTGATAGTCGCGTTCCAAGGTGTCTCATCCTTTCATTTCTGTACTCTGTTGCAGATCGTTATCCTTTCACCGAACCACCCAGGATCCCGGCAATAAACTGCTTCTGCAGGATCAGGAAGAACACCATGATCGGTACGACGGAAATGGCAGCCCCGAGCGTAATCTGTCCGTAATCAATATCCGACAGACCGATAAGACTCGACAGCGCGACCGGCAGGGTGTACATTTCCCCGGAGTTTAACACGACGAGCGGCCAGATAAAGTTGTTCCACTGGAACATAAACAGGAAGATGGCCACTGCCGCAAGCGCCGGACGCATCGTTGGCAGTACAATTTTGAAAAAGATCCGGAATTCCCCGGCGCCGTCCACCCGCGCGGCTTCGAGCAGCGTTGACGGAATCGCCTGCATGTTCTGGCGCATCAGAAAAATCGCAAACGGATAGGCGAGCTGCGGCAGAATGACCGCCTGGTACGTATTGAGCCAGTTGAGCTCTACAAAGATCCGGAACAATGGAATTAATGTCACGTGATACGGAATCATCATCGACAGCAGCAGCACGAAGAAGATAACGTCACGGCCCTTAAATGTAAACTTCGCAAACGCATAGCCGGCCGCGCTGCATATGAGCAGGCTGAGCACGGTAAACGACAGGGCAATAAAGAGCGAGTTGAACACGACGCGCAGAATGCCGATCGACTCATTTAAGCTGATAAAGTTTTCCACCAGGTAGGTGCCGGGAATCAGCGACGGTGGAATGCTGAAGATTTCCCCCGACGGATTGGTAGCTCCTATAATCATCCAGTAGAACGGAAAAATAGAGATAATGACGCCGACCGCAAGTAGGCTGTACAGCGCAATTTTTTTCGGCAGGTGTTTTCTCTGCGGATTAGCTGTTGAAGTACTCAATCCCGATCACTCCCAAGTCTCAGCTGTATCCAGGACAATACAGCGATAATAATTACAAGCACGTACGCAATCGCCGAGGCGTAGCCGAAGTCAAAGTAGCGGAAGCCCTGGTCGTACAGGTACATAATAACTGTCAGGGTGCTGTTGTTCGGTCCGCCGTTCGTTAAAATGTACGGCTCGTCAAACAGCTGGAGCGTGCCGATGGTGGAAAGCACGACCGTAAACAGGATGACCGGCTTCAGCTGCGGAAGGGTAATGTGAAAAAACTGGCGCACTTTGCCGGCACCGTCGATACTCGCTGACTCGTACAGCTCCTGGGCGACGTTCTGCAGACCGGCAAGCAGAATAACCATGTTGTAGCCGGTCCAGCGCCAGGTGACCACAAGCATAATTGAGACCTTCGCCCAGAACGGATCGTTCAGCCACGAAACTTTTTCAAGACCTATACTCGAAAGCACGTAGTTGACAATGCCGTAGTTACTGTCCAACAGAATGATAAAAATGATGGAGGCCGTCACAAGGGCTGTCACGGATGGGAGAAAAAATGCTATCCGGAAAAAACCGTTAAAGCGGACAAGCGCAGAATTGAGCGTGACCGCAAGCAGGATCGCAAGCGTGATCATAACCGGCACCTGAATAATCAGCAGGGTGAATGTATTAATAAGCGACTGGTAAAACAGGCCGTCATTAAAGAGCCGTATGTAGTTCTGGAAGCCGATAAAGCTCATTTCGCCCCCTTCACTGGCCTGGAAGCTTAATATAAAGGACGAAATTACCGGGTAAACCGTAAAGACGGCAAACAGAAACACGGCCGGAAAAACGAGAATGTAGGGAAAGGTTTTCGGCGTGATCCATTTCTTTTTCGTTTTCGTCTTTTCCCCGACGTGGTCCTGGTTGACGTTATCCAAGTTCGACATGTTGTACCTCCTTATAAAAATGGGAGAGCAGGCGCTCTCCCCTTCATTCGTTATTGTGATGTTTCCCGGCCGGTCTCACTGGCCAGCCGTTCGACTGCATTGTTCATGACATTGCTTGGATCGTTGCCCTCGAGAATGACTGAGGACTGCGCATCCATGATCACGTCTTCCGCCCGCGGGATGTCACTGTTAAATATCGGAGATTCAATATTGTCAGTCGTATCGGCAAGCAGACCGTAGGCCGGCTCGTCGTTAAAGTATTCCACTGGCTCTTCGAAGATTGGATCTTCGTACGTGCTCGTAAGGGACGGGAACAACCCGTACTCTTCGAAGGACTGGATTTGTACGTCTTCACTGGTCGTAAAGTATTCTGCGAATGCATAGGCTGCATCCTGGTTTTCCGAGGATTCGAGCACCGCCAGGTCCGAGCCTCCCGAGTTGGCTGCCTGCGGCGTGCCTTCTTCAAATGTCGGCAGCTCCATTACGCCCCACTGCCCGCTCATGTCCGGGGCCTGATCCATGATGGTACCGCTGTACCAGGCGCCTGTCGGCACCGAAGCCACATCGCCGTTAACGGTCGCCCCGACCATCGCATCCCAGGTGTTGGCGTTATAGATCAATTCCTTCTCGCTCATTTCCGCCATCAGGTCCATGGCAGCCTGCGCTTCATCCGTATCGAGCTGAATTTCACCGTCCTCGTTAAAGTAGTTGACGCCCTGCTGGTTCAAAAACACCCGGTACGGAGAGTCATCCGAAGTCACCTGCACCGGCAGCATGAACGCATCTGTTTCTTCTACGACCTTTTCACCGGCGGCTACGTAATCATCCCACGTTTCAATATCGTCCGCATTTACGCCAGCTTCTTCAAACAGGTCCACCCGGTAAAATACCCCGGCCGGGCCGATATCCCACGGCATCGAAACAAAGTCGCCGTTTTCATCCTGGGCGGCATCCACCTTAAATTCGGTGAATTTGTCCGCATGCTCATCAAAGCCGTTTTCCGACAGGTTCATGAAGCCATCCGGAAACTGGGATTTGTAGTTTTCAAGCTGGGAGGACTCCAGGGACACAACGTCCGGTAGGCCGGAACCGCCGGAGCCAAGGCCAACCGTCAGCCGCTCGTACACGTCATCGGTCGAGCTGTCCTGAACGGTGATTTCCACGTCCGGGTGCTCTTCCATAAACTGCTCGGCCGCTTGCTCCAGTGATGCTGCCGCCACGTTCCACGACCATACCTCCACTTCGCCGCTCAGCTCGCCGTTATCACTTCCGCCGCCGTCGCCTCCGCTGGCACCGCTTCCGCCCCCGCTGTTGCCGCTGCAAGCCGTTAACAGTCCTACCGACGCTGCCCCCGCTACTGCCAATTTCCAATATGATGTTTTCATGAACCCATCCCCCTTAGGTGTGATACCAACTTTTGAAAGTCGTGTATATAGAAGCATATTAAAGCGTTTTCAAAAGTTAGTAAAATAAATTAATTAACTTAGTATTTATTAAACAGTATTTTGTGAACGGTGTCAATAAGATTATTTAGCCCTTGCTTTTATTAAAATAAATAGGCACAATTTTTTATGCAGACTAGAAAAAATCTTATATCTAATGTTGGAGCGCCTAGGCATTATCCAGCGAGCGACATTTGGTATTGATGAGGCAATAACATTTTAGTTCGCAGACGAACTTACCGCTGGAACCCAAAAGCGTTCCGTCTGATCACCTTGGTCTGGTTGCTTAATCTTTCCCTAGTATCATTATGATAATCGAACATAAAGCTATCCAAAATTTTGGCCTGTCAATGTCGGCCAGCGTGGTCAAGTCTCCGGCTTTTTTTGCTAAACACGTGCTTCAACCACTTGCTACTGTAAGACAACAATTTGCGCTGTGCACCAGCTGTCCCTAGTAATCGTGAGCCCCCTGGCCAGCTTGCCCCAGGCCGGACACCAGCTCCCTAGTCGGGCACTGCCCCCTCTGAGGCGCATCATGCCTTCCTGGTCATTGGCATGAAGTACCAGCATCTCTTGGAAGCTTAGGAGCGTTATATTATTATACGTGCGCACGCAAATCTTATTCTGCTTAATTTTTACCAACTCAATTATGTCAAGGTCGGTCAATCTTTGGTTTTCCCAATCTTTTGGTGAAGGAAAACGTGAGTGGATGTAAGAGAAAAGATTATTTTTTCGCTATACCTTCGGCCAGGTATAAAGAACTTTTTAACGCAACAGATCGACGTTGGCCCGGCCATACATTTGACGTTTCATTACCTTAATACGGGTCACGTGGCCTTCCACTAGCCCGTTACTCCAAGGGAAACGATAGGCATTGGCCACGGCGTGCCAGTCCGAATACAAGTAGGTGCTGACGTTTTGCATTTCGGGAATATGGCTTTGACGTATTCCCGGGAGCCGTCCCTGGTAACGATGCGAATCGAAGGATAAGGAGCTAGCCATGCTTTCACGGCTTCCGTCGTTCGCCCGGGAAAAAGACCGATCGATCTTTTCGTTTCCAGATCACAAACCAGGGTGCCATACTGATGCCCTTTCTTCATCGCCCAGTCGTCGAGGTCGATCACCGCAGGGTCTTGGAAGGGACGAAGGGGCTCGCTTCGCACCAAAGCCAAAAACGTATCCGCGCTGACCCGAACGCCATAAAAAGGGACCAGCCGGCTGGCTGCTTCCGCAGCCAGCGAAAAAGCCAGTTTGGTGAGAAAGGATCGAAGCCGGTCGGTTTTTCGGGCGTACGGGTGGCACCAGGACGGATGCCGTTCGGTAAAATACACTGGCTGCAGGCCTGCCGATTACAAAAAAATTTCTGGCACCGAAGGTGAAGGGTTACCGCACGCTCGGCCATGAGGGTATCGGTTAACTTTCGCCGATAATGGCTGTGCATGCGTCCGGATGCATGGCCACAGGACGGACAAACACCGTGAAGAATCGGGTTTTTGAGGTAGACATTCATCTGGCTCGACGACAGGACAACATGTAAACACTCCCAACCGGGATACAAGCAGGACACGTTCATCAAACCGCCCCCTCTTCTTCGTGATACTATTGCTATTCCCCGAAAACATCTTCACCAAAAGATCGGGAGAACCAAAGATCGCCCGGCCTTGACATTTTTTCCATCTCAACAAATACTAAAACTTTTTTCTCTCGACACATAACAAAGGCCTCCGAAATTCATTTCCGGAGGCCTTTGTCTACAATCTGAGAAAACCTTTACTTTAGGTTTTTCTTAAGAAATATATTATGAAGTTTTTCTTTCTTCCCTATTTTTCGAACGCGTATTTTTATTCGAACTTGTTAAATTTGAAGAATTATCTAGCTCATTTTCTCTCATAATAGGAACTACACCTAATATAGGTAAGCCCAATTCTTTTTCTATGTCTTGTTCGTTTTTTATAGATTTATCTAAGAATTCAAGTAGAAAAGCAATGCCTGCCCCTATTACTAAACCAATCACTGAAGCTACCGTTAAAATCAAAATCGGCTGTGGGGAAATTGGATTACCGTCGTTTGCTAATTGTGCTTCAGACAAGACACTGACATTATCTACATCCATAATATTGGGGATTTCATTTTCAAAAGTTTGAGCTAAATTATTAGTTAAAGTTGAAGCCAATTGAGGATTAGAGTCTTCAATACTGACTGTGGCTACTTGAGATTCTTCTTCTGAGGATACTTCAATTTTAGAACGCAAATCTTCTACTGAGCCCTCAAATTCCGTATTTTCAATCACAGGTTCTAGTATAGTAGGACTAGTAATAATTACATTGTATGTACTAATTAAATCTCTGCTAGACTGAAGTTCAGAAGAAGAAACAGTATTACTTTCATTTTGAGATTGATTCACTAGAATCTGCGTCGATGCTTGATATTGCGGGGTCATTACAAAAAAAGTAATAAACGCACTTATTAGCAGGGCCCCAAGTATTACGGTAATAATAAAATTCATTCGTTTTTTTAGGATTTGAAGTACCTCTTTAATATTAATTGTCTCTTCCATAATTTCCTCCAAAATATTACTTTTTCTATCAATAAATTTAGTTTATCATAGTCTAGTTTCAAATCCGATAATATATTTCAGAAATGAGCAATTACAGTTTTTCCCATTTATTTCAAAACATTGTAAACTAATTATTTAAGTTAATTTATTTGAGTTCTTGATTTGCAATAAGCTTTGAAAAGATAAGCGATCGATTTTGTTGGTTTTTACGATTCTCATAATTAACACTTATGACTATTATTACGAAAAAGAAAAAATATCTAAAGTCAAAGAGACTCCCTGAAAACATTGAAACAATTATCATATATAGGGGGAGAACGCTGAACACGGAATTATACTTATGTTTCTGAAAAGTAATTGGCAGTAAGGCAAATAAAAGGAGGGCTATTAATAATATTAAAGCTACAATTCCGGCTTCTAAAAGAACTTCTACTACAATGTTATGGGCATAAGCACCATCAAAGTTAATAGCATAACTATCCAACCCGCTACCTAAAATAAAATTTTGTTTAATTAGATCAAAGGAATGTAAGTATATGGTGTCCCTTCCCGAATAATATATATTTTCTACAAATAATTTTATAAAACGCTCGTTAAAGACTTCAAATGCCAAATTAAATACAGGGAAAAGAAAAGGTATAGTTACTATTATAATTATCAAATGTTTTATCGAAAATGAACGTAAGTATTCTTTTTCTCTTAGTATCATCATAAATAAAAATGCTAAAGTAATAAAAGCTCCTAACATTCCGCCTCGGGAGCCTAACATTATAATGCTTAGTAATTGTAGAAAAGCGAATATTAAATACATATTTTTTTTAGATTGAAAAAATATATATAAATTAGCTACCAAGGAGAAAAAAGCAATTCTAGTAGCTACATTTGGGCCGCTTATTCCAACTCCCCCGCCCTCATTTCCAGTAAAAAAAGAGACTACAAGGATTGAAAAGTAAAGCATTCCTATCCCTGAGAGTAGCTTAGCAAGTGGATTTATTAATAGTTGGGAATTCTCAACTAATTTAAAAGTCACAAAAATAATTGATATTAAAATAAACATAACTAAAATATCGATGAATTTTAATATTGAAACCATCTTTTCTTCACTTTGGAAAAACGAAAATAAAGTTATTACGATAAATATATAAAAGATAAAATAAAATAAATTATATAAACTACCTTTATAATAAATCTTCTTGTAAGTAACGATTGTCAACAAGAATATGATTACATTTATTACTGAAAATACATATAATAATTTAATATTTGGGAGATTATCGCTAATTCTATCTAATGAAAAGTCTCCTGCAAATAAAGTTAAAAAACATGATATAAATAATAGTTTTCTTAGATCAAAATTTATACTCATTCTCCCACCTTAAATCTTTTAATAATGTGTAAAATCGTTTTCATCTCAAAACTAAAAACTATTAATATATAAATTATTAATCCTACTAAGCATTGTATAATAAAACTTAAAACTTCCGATTCAGTATTAATAAAGCTCGAGATAGCGAACTTCATTGTTATGTAGGAAATCAAAAACATTATTAGAGGTTTTAACAATGATAAATATAGACTAAATAATTTCATTCTTAAAGTTTTCGCTATACTGTACAAAAAAAAGTTATCTAATATTAAAGAATGGACTAATATAAATATCGCTGTAGTTAAAAGGCTGTATTGAGTTCCAATGACCAATACAAATATTAAAAAAATTAAAGACCATAAATTAAATTTAAAATCTTTTTCCGGAAAGCCCATGCCCTGAAATACAAAACCTATTAATGTTGATAAAGATGATGTTATGCCTACTAGCATCAATATTTGAAGAACAGGTATAGCTTCTTTCCATTGCTCTCCATATACTATTAGAATAAATTCCTCGGCGAAAAATACTAAGCTTAAACAGAAAGGAATGATAAAATACATTAGCGTAACAATAATATTGAATAATTCTTTACTATTTTTTGAATTATCTTGTTTTTGTTTACTAACTCGCGGCAATAAAACTTTTCCAATAGATCCTGATAAATAAAATCTAGCTACGGTACTCCATTGGAAAGCTATTGAATAAATCCCTAAGTTTCTATCCCCAAGTATAGACCCAATTAAAAAATAATCAACATTATTCCTGCTAAAATTTGCAAATTTAGCTCCTAGTACATTTACGCTATACCTTACTATTTCTTGAAAAGAAGACCAATTGAAAAAACCGGTGATTCTTACCCTTTCAACATATAATAAAAAGAGGCTTTGTATAGCCGGTCTAAATATTATTCTAGAAGCTACCGCAAAATAATAAGCATTCAAAAAAAATAGAAAGAATGTTATGATTACGCCTATCAGCTCCGACATAATATTAATTTTAGCTAAAGTATTAAATTTATTTTTTTTCATTAGATTCGCGCGACTCGATATTCCTAAGGAACCTAGTATCAGACCTGCAGTTGAAAAATATAGTATATACTCTATATTACTATTACCAAAGATATTAGCAATGTTTTCAGCAAAAATGGCTATCAAAACACAAAAAAATATAGAGATAAAGATATTAGCAAAAAATACGGTGTTTTTTATAGAAGAAGTAACTTCATCTTTATAAATAATAAAAGAACTAAATCCAGCTTCTTGAATAGTTATTATTAATACAATAAATATTATAGCTGCGTTTGCTCCGCCAATGATTTCTGGATTGAGAAGCCTCGCTAATACTACCATAGTTAATAATCCTATCAACTGTACTCCGATATTACCGAAGATACTCCATAAAGAGTTTTTTAAAAAATTCATCTTTCCACCTATTCTATATTACTTCAACTTATTTATTTTTTTAGGAAATTAAATCCTCTACCTTAATTTTTGTAGCTTATTTTAAAACTTTTTTAACGTATTAAACTAGTTATTAAATAAAAAACATTTATAAAACGGATAATAAAACTTCTATCAGTGTGAAAAGTATTTATAGCTTTTTTTGCTAAATTATCATATTCAAATATACAAATCATTAAATACATTACCTGGTACTCTCTGCTTTTTCCCAAAAAGGTTTGGATTTTCCAGTAACTTTGTTATATGTTCCTACCAGTTGAGCAATAAGAGTGAGTGTGTAATAATATGGAAAATGAAAAATCTTATTCTCGAAGTTAAATAGCTTTTTCATTAAAGCTAATAGATAGAATAGAATTTGTAATATAAATGTGCAAATGTAAATTAAATGCTCTCCAAGGATAATTGAATTTGAAAGAAATATTATTATATGGAGGATAAATAGTAAGCGACGTAAAGCCCGATGGCTAAAATAAAAATAACTAAACCAACCGTATTCAAATAAATTATATTTTTTAAAGTCTCTATAAACAGATTCTATTCCGCCTCTAAACATACGAACTTTTCTTTTAAATTCATCTTCAGAAGTTTCGCCAGCTTTTTCATAAGCAATAGCCTTTTCGTTAAATAAGGCTTTTTTATGATTGAGCGCTGCATACGTTGGCATAGCAGAATCGTGACTTTTTATTGGTTCAAAATTAATGTATTCTGATTTTTTTATAGCATAAACGGCCCCATTACCTGCTGTAATTGTTTTAGTATTTGATTCCACTTTCCTCATAAATAAGTCATAATTCCAATATCTGTTTTCAGCTTCACTAGTACTTGAGTCTAAACTATTAACATAAGCCAGTTTTCCAGTAACATAAATTACTTCATTATCTGTAAAAGATGAAACCAAATGGATTATTGCATCTTTGTCTAATATGGCATTGGCATCGCTAAAAACTAATATTTTTCCACTAGCAATTTCCGCCGCTTCATTTTGAGCGTTAGTTTTTCCCATTCTTTTTTCTACAATGTATAATTTTATATTATACTCAGGGAAGTTCTCTTGAAAATCCTGTACTATTTGATTTGTTCTATCGTCACTATTATCTGAAGAGATTATAATTTCCAGATGCTCTTTGGGGTAATTAAGGCTCGTTAAATTTTTTAATTTATTTTCAATAACAGTTTCTTCATTATGAACTGGGATTATTATTGTAACAGCAGGCCTTAAAGAAAGATCAGTGTAATTATTTTTTTTCTTTACAAATTTATTGATAATATATAAAGAAACTGGGTAGCCTATCACAGCATGAAATATTAAAAATAGAAAAATCCAAAATAGGATTTCTAGTAAAATCAATTTAAATCTCTCCAATTCCTAGTTAAGGGTTATGATAATGGGGGAGTTATATTTCTAAATATAAGTCACTACCCTCTAAAAAATTTCACCTCATTGAATTTCATCATATAATTACCTTCATTATATCGACCAATTGACTCTTCATTTATTTTTCCATTTATATTATTTAGAATCATTTGTGGAACATTCATTCCATTCTCGTAAGCATGAGGGAAGCCCCCCCCAAAGCGAGGATTAACTTCAGATATATAATATTCACCATTCATTTTAAAAACATCTAAATCAATTATCCCTCTATAGCCCGCGGATTTCACAAATTCCCTTACTAATTTAGTTAATTTCTCATCTTTTATAGATATAGATTTATCTGTTTCTCCTGCCCTCATTTTGATTTTCTCTTTAATAAATATTTCAATTGGTTCTCCACTTATTAGATCGATGTATACGTCAATTCCGTATTCCTGACCTTCCATAAATTCTTGAATCATTAAATTATTAAAGCGATTAAACAAAAGCTCAATTTCTTCTGTTGAACTAACTTTGTTTATATTGATACTAGCGCTACCTTTGACAGGTTTTACAAAAACCGGATAGGAAATTTTTTCCTCATCAATTGCTTTTAAAAATTCATTTTTATTTATGTAGCTTTTTAAAGTATTATAATTATTATTGATTAAGAATTTAAACATTTTGTATTTGTCAAAACAAGTTTCCACAACTTCGTAACTTGGGTTGATGGGTATTGTATTTATTTTTAGGAATTCATTTTCGTATTGTGCTAATATGCTAATCTCGGGATCTATCAAAGACAATACGGCTTTTACATTATTTTCTTCACAAATAGAAAATATAGTATCTAAATATGAATTTTCATGGATTTTTGGAACAATAAAATATTTATCGGCATCGTACAAAGCTGGAGCAAGAGGACTACAATCAGTAGCTATAACTTTTCCTCTTCCTTTTAATTCTTCCTTAAAGTATTGCACTATTTTATTACGTGATCCACAACTGAGTATTAATATGTTTAAGTCTTCCTCCATTTACTCTTTCCTCCAAAAATTTTTATAAGATTATACTTTCTAATTTTCTACTTTAAAATAAGAATTTTTCCATTATAATTAAGTTTTTATACTCGCCTTTAATAAACCTTTCTTCTTCAAGTTCTCCTACTTTTTTGTAACCTAGTCGTTCCCAAAACAATATAGCTGCATTGTTGTCTAAAACCACATTTAATTTTACTTTTCTAATATTAAGATATTCTTTAGCGAAATTTTCTACTAACTCACACGATTCTTTTCCATACCCTTTACCTTTCGATTCTTTATTACCAATGTAAACACCTAATTCACAAGTACGATGAATCCAATTAATATTATATAAACCTATCATACCTAAAGGCGTGTTATTATTTTCACAAATAATAAATCTTTTTGAACTTCCTGAAGTATCAATCATAGAATCCATCCAGTTTTCTTGTTGATCTATAGAAACTGGCATAAAACCGCCACCGAGATATTTAAATGTTTCTTCATCGTTTTTCCACTTATTTAAATTGCCAAGATCCTCTTTTAAAAGTGGACGAAGATATAAATTTTTTCCTTTAATCAAATTTCCACCTCATTTAATTTTTTTTTGTCTTCTCTTCAGTAGAGTGCATATAGACATTTTCAGGTTTGAATAATTTGCTAATTGTTTTCATAAGTATTTTAATATCGAGCCATAAATTAAAAGATTCTACATATTTGTTATCTACTTTTATTCTTTCGTCCCAGCTTACTGAGTTTCGGACAGTGACTTGAGTTAAACCAGTCACGCCTGGGAGCATTGCGAAACGCTTTTTAGCTTCCTCTGAATAATTCTCATAACCATCATAGGGAAAATAAGGCACCGGTGGTCTAGGCCCTACGAGACTCATTTGTCCAATGATAACATTAAATAACTGTGGGAGTTCATCCAAACTAGTTGAGCGTAGAGTTTTCCCCACTTTTGTAATCCGAGCATCGTTAATGTTTTTAACAGTTAAGCCGTCTCCAGTATTTTCAGCATTTTCTACCATTGTGCGGAACTTTAAGATACGAAAAACTTTTCCATTCTTTCCAATCCTTTTTTGTTTGAAAAAAACAGGCCCTTTTGAAGTGGTTTTAATTGTAAAGGCAATTACAACCAACAAAGGCGAGATGGTGATAACACTTATTAAGCTACCAAAAAAATCTATTATTCTTTTTAAAAATAAATTTGTATTTCTCATTATCAATCACCACAATCTTTTTATATTATTTACTATTTTGTATAGTTCTTCATCAGTCATTTTCGTGTCTGAAGGCAAACAAAGTCCTTTCTTAAATAAATCCTCTGCTACCTCTCCTCCCACAACGTCGTATTTTTCAAAAAAGGGTTGCATGTGCATTGGCTTCCAAATAGGTCTAGCTTCGATATTCTCTTTCTCTAAAGCTTCAATCACTTCTATTGTCCTTATCTTTCCATTTAAAGTTAAGCTACTTAACCAATAGTTAGGGGAATCCCATTCATTAACAGGCATAAATTCAACCCCTTCCAAATGACCTAACTCACTTTTATAAAAATTGAATATATATTTCTTTTTTTCAACTCGTTGATCTAAAACCTTTAGCTGGCCTCTTCCAATTCCTGCCGCTACATTACTAAGACGATAATTGTAGCCTAGTTCACTGTGTTCATAATGCCTAGCCTGATCTCTTGATTGCGTGGCCCAAAATCTTGCTTTATCAATTTTTTCTTCATCATTGGAAACCAGTATCCCTCCGCCTGAAGTAGTGATAATTTTATTTCCGTTAAACGAAAATATTCCGTAGTCTCCAAACGTACCCGTATGCTTTCCTTTATAATGCGTTCCTAAGGACTCAGCTGCATCTTCTATTAGGACGACGTTGTTTTTATTACATATTTCAGTAATTCTATCCATGTCTGCCGACAGTCCATAAAGATGCACAATAATAACAGCTTTTACTTCTGGATGCTTTTTAAAAGCTTCTTCTAGAGCTTCCGGATCCATGTTCCACGTTTTGTAATCACTATCTATGAATACTGGAACCGCATTTTGATAAATGATAGGATTTGCTGTAGCAGAAAACGTTAAGGTTGGACAAAACACTATATCTCCATCACTAACGTCCGCAGCTTTTAAAGCCAGATGTATAGCTGCTGTTCCCGTCGTCAAAGCTGCAGCATGTCTACTACCAACTTTAGCTGCCAGTTCATTTTCAAACTCATTTACGTTGTTACCTAACGGCGCAATCCAATTAGTATCAAACGCTTCCTGTACATACTCCATTTCATAACCTTCATCACTCATGTGAGGAGAGGATAGATATATTTTTTCACTCATAGTCTGAAACCGTCCTTAATAATTATATTTATTTTAAAGTCGCAATGTTTTGTTTGTCTTTAACTCTATTATTGGCAATCTCTAATGCTAAACGAATGATTTCTTTTTTCTCTAATCTATCGCATTTCTGTGTAAATCTAAATACTTCATTAATATTCAATTCATTTGCTTTTCCAACATATATTTTTGGATAAATTTGTTCTTGCACTTCTTCTTTACTGAGAAGTTCTTCATACATTTTTTCACCTGGACGGATACCGCTAAATTTAATGCCAATCTCATCCACCGTATAACCAGAAAGCTTAATCAAGTTTTTCGCAAGATCTACGATCCTTACCGGCTCGCCCATATCAAGTACGAAAATTTCTCCACCTTTCGCAAGAGCCCCGGCTTGAATAACCAGTCTTGAAGCTTCCGGAATGGTCATGAAATAGCGAACCATTTCAGGATCTGTAACGGTGACAGGGCCTCCGTTTTGAATTTGCTTCTTAAATAGAGGAATAACGCTCCCCCGGCTACCGAGCACATTGCCGAAGCGTACTGCTACAAATTTGGTTTTGCTGACCGTGTCCATATGCTGCACAATCATTTCGGCCAATCGTTTGGTCGCACCCATCACACTTGTTGGGTTGACTGCTTTATCAGAGGAAACCATTACAAACGTGTTTACTCCGGCATGATCAGAAGCTTCAGCCGTATTCTTTGTTCCCAAAGCGTTGTTTTTTACCGCTTCTTCAGGGTTACGTTCCATCAGCGGTACATGCTTATGTGCTGCAGCATGGAATACGACGTGCGGTTTTCTGTTTTTAAAGATTTGCATCAGCTTGCTTTTGTCCTGAATATCAGCTATCTCTGTAGAGATATTTAATTCAGGGAGACTGTTTCTAAGCTCCATTTCAATAGAATAAATACTGTTCTCCCCGTGCCCAAGGAGCACAATTTCTTCTGGAGAAAAACGGGAGATCTGCCGGCAGATCTCCGAGCCGATGGACCCTCCGGCTCCTGTGACCAGCACTCGTTTGTTAGTAATAGAATCAGCAATACCTTCTACGTCCAGCTTTACCGGCTCACGTCCGAGTAAATCTTCTACATCCACGTCTTTGAAATGGGTGACCTCAACTTTTCCAAGCATAATATCTTCCATGCGTGGCAGTGTTTGAGTTCTTACCCTTGTCTCTGAACATACATTGACAATCTGATTTAACTCCTCACTTTCAAGTGAAGGCACCGCAATAATAATATGCTCAATCGAAAATTTTTCTACTGCTTTTTTTACATCTCTTATTGATCCATAAACAGGGAGGTCCATAATTTCAAGACCCTGTTTGGAAGGATTGTCGTCCAGGAAAGCGACAGGCAGAAGCCCTGAACTTGTTTCCTGTGTTAACTGCCTCGCCACCATTGTCCCTGCTGAACCCGCTCCCACGATCAGTGTCTTCTTTCCATCTTTATTGTTCGAAACGTAAGCATCTCTATATAGACGCCAAGTCATTCTCGAACCACCGATAAGAATCACATGCGCCATCCAGGTCATAATTAAAGTACGTGCGTAAAATTCCTGAAAGACCACCATTTGCATCAAAGCTGTAATAGCTATTGATATAGTTACTGCATACACAATCGATTTAATTTCCTTTGCGCTCGCGTATTCCCATGCTTTTTTATATAGCTTAAAATAATAAGCACAGACGTGATGCACAGCCAACAGTACTGCTGAACTAGTAACCAAAACGTTATCAACCGGGCGTATATCTGCTGCCAGTATAAAATTACAAATAAATATGGAAAAAATAACTATAGCTGAGTCTAAAAAAATTAAAGCCAATAATCTCTGCTTCAATCCCATGGTTTTCTCTACTCCTTCGTATAAGTAATAATTAAATCCGAACATCTACTTATTTCTTCTTTAGAATAACAATACGAGTTATTATGTATTGAATGAATTTACAGACTCGATCTTATTGGATTAATACAATTGAGTATTATACATTAATTCTTTCATTATGTAATTCAAAGGCATATTTTAAAACCCAAACTATACTTAACATTAATACAAACTTATTTTCCTCTTGATTGGCAATAATTTCAACAGCTAAACTGGATTTTTTAGGAAAAAACTACTAAAATATAACTTCGTAGCGCTTCTTTAATCTTGCGCTAACTTCATAATAAATAACATAATTTTCCTTTGTCCATTTCGCAAAAGAATTTATTTGTTATATGATCGATATGTTTTCTTAAATGGGTTAACAATTAACATAATAAAAATATTAAATATTAATGGGGTACGCAGTATGATTTTAGTGACAGGAAGTAATGGCTTTGTAGGTATGCATACAGCCAAACGTCTGTTGGAAGAAGGCTATGAAGTCGTCGGGGTTGATAACAATAACGATTACTATGACGTGAACTTAAAGTATAGCAGACCGGAGCGGCTGGAAAAACACGACGAATTTCACTTTTATGAAATAGACCTGGCTGACGCTGCTGCACTTCAGGATATTTTTCATACATATACGATCACGGCCGTTATCAATCTAGCCGCACAGGCGGGTGTCCGGTACAGCCTGGAGCGCCCGGATAAATACATTCAATCCAACATTGTCGGCTTTTCGAACATTCTGGAAATGTGCCGGCACCATCAGGTAGAGCATCTGATTTATGCTTCTTCCAGCTCGGTGTACGGGGCGAACAAAAAAATGCCGTTCTCTCCGGAGGACGGGGTGAATCACCCGGTCAGACTGTATACGGCGACGAAGAAGTCGAACGAACTGCTCGCACACACGTACAGTCACCTGTATGACTTCCCAACCACCGGCCTCCGGTTCTTTACGGTGTACGGAACGTTCGGACGCCCGGACATGGCCTATTTCAAATTTGCCAATAAAATCGTGAACGGGTAACCGATCCAGGTGTACAACAACGGTGACATGATGCGGGACTTTACGTATATTGATGACATTGTGGAGGGCATTGTGCGTTTGGTTCCGGCAGCTCCGAGCGGTGACCCAGAGTGGGACGCCGAGGATCCTGATCCGTCGACGAGCTACGCTCCCTACCGCGTACACAACATCGGCAACAACCAGCCAGTCGCTCTGATGGAATTTATCGAAACCCTCGAAAAGCACCTGGGCGTGGAAGCCCGGAAGGAATACCTGCCGATGCAGCCCGGAGACGTGCAGGCGACGTACGCCAACATTGACAGCCTGCAGAAGGCCGTCGGGTTCAAGCCGGTAACCTCTCTTGATGAGGGTATCGGAAAATTCGTGGACTGGTATAAAAACTATTATCCGGAGTATTTCTCTGTGGAAGCCGCTTCGAAAAATAAATCCAACCATTAAACACAATAAAGCAGCCTGCCGACGATTGTCAGCAGGCTGCTTTTTATATTCTATTTCTATGTATTCCTTTAAGCGAAAAAACTTATGAAGGCTGCGGCTTAACGTTAGCTTTCCTGAGACCAAAACGGTGGACCATAATCAGCGTCTGCTCCATCGCACGTATCGTATTTGGAGTCACGAAGATAGCTTTCATATTCTCCCCAAGCAGCACCTGCTTACCCGCGTCCAATGACTCTTCTTTTACTTCGACGATATATTCCAGCCCGTGCGGCGGCTGTTCTTCCGAGGCCATATATAAGTTTTGCCACTCGGTTTCTGCGAGCAGCTCCTGCATTTGATCCCACTGCACGTAATTACGGATGAGCCGGTTCATGTCCTCGTACATGTAATGCTCTTTATTCACCTGGTAATAACGCCGGTTCTGCACCGGGCGCCCGATGATCAGCTCCATGTCGCTCAGCCGCTTTAGTTCCACACGTATCGCATTGGCTGAATCGTTGAACTCTCGGACAATTCTTCGCAAATACGTTTCCTCCTCGTATAAAAAAAACTTTACGAGTAACCGTAATCTTGTTTTGGATGTAACTAATTGATGCAGCAACGATTTTCCTCCTCCGACGGCGATAATTTCTTCATATCTATTTTTATTTCTATTCATTAAGCCTACACACGATTTTGTTCCTATTTAATCCATCGGCTGTTTTCACAAGATTCTGAAGGTCATTTGAAAAGTAATTTCAAAAATCCCTTTTGTTATGTTTTTTTCTGCATGCAGAAAAAAGCGTTGCGTGGTCGCACTACGCAACACTTTTTCCCCTTGTAGAACTATTTCTTTATGAAGTCTTTTGTTTGGAAACCGTCACACCTTTACCTTCTGATTGCGTGATTTCTTCTAATTCAATCACCTCTTCGGACCTGTCCTGTTTTTGATCGGCAATAAAAGTGATAATACCGAGAACCGGAAGGCCCAGTTCGTTTTCAATATCCTTTTCCTCTTTAATCGACCGGTCAAAGTATTCGCGTACAAACGCAAATCCGATACCGATCATCGCGCCGATCAAGAGAGCAAGCGCTATATTAAAAAGCGGCTGCGGCGATACCGGTTCTTCCGCCTCGGCTAATTTGGCTGGTGCCAGCACGCTGACATTGTCCACGCTCATAATATTTGGCACTTCACGCTCAAACACCCGGGCTGTCGTATTGGCCGTCGTGACCGCCGTTTTCGCGTCCGTGTCCTCCACCGTAATCGAGGCCACCTGCGACTCATTTTCTCCCGCTACGGTAATCTGTGACTGCAGCTCTTCCACAGTTTGATTCAGGCCGGCCTCCTGGATTACCTGCTCGAGAATCGGCGCGCTCATAATAATAACGTTGTACGTGTTTATATAAGCCAGGTTCGCTTCCAGCCCGGTACCGGGTGCTGCGTTCTCCTCCGGCTCCTGATTCACAAGAATCTGCGCCCGGGCTTCATACACCGGGGTCATGAGCAGATACGTGTACGCTGCTCCAACCGCACCCCCGATGATAGCGAAGGCTGCGATTGCCAGAGCGTATTTTTTCAGGACACTCAACACCTTTGCTGCGCTCATGGTTTTTTCCATACGACCCTCCTGGGCGTCTGACCTGGAGTGAGATGCGTTTTACGTACGTATTCAAGCAGCTCTGTGAAGGATGCCCGTGACCCGGTAAAGCTCCATTGCTCCGTCAGCCGCCGGGCTTCTTCGGCAGCTCTTTTGCGTTCCAGCTCCGCGAAAGTCCTTTCTATCGCCCTGGCTATTTGCCTGCTGTCATCGGGATGGACGGTGTAACCGTTCACGCCCTCCTTCACGAGATCGGGCGCGCATCCGCAGTTTTCTGACACTATAACCGGCAGACCCGCGGCCAGCGCTTCGTTAACAACCAGCCCCCACGGCTCTATGAGGGAGGGAAGGATAAACGTATCCCCAAGCATATAATGCTGGAACACATCCTCCTGCCGGGACAGAAATCCGGTAATAATAAGCTTTACTCCGGCTTGCCGGGCCTGCTTTTGCAGCTCCTCCTCCTGTCCGCCGCCCCCGATAACGAACACAGTCACCGGATTTTCCATTGCGCCAACCGCTTCGATCACCTTTGACATATTTTTAATCGCGATCAGGCGGCCGGAATACACGAGCACCTGCTCATCCGGCGTGAGGCCGTATTTGTTTCGCAGCTTTTCACGGTAGTAATCGCGATGATGAGCGAGTTCCTGAATCGAAACGCCATCCACTGAGAGGTACTGGTTGTAGATACGTGCTTCCGGATAGCCGAACACGTCGGCAAAGTAGCGTCGGCTCGCCTCCCCGTTCCCAAAAATGGCAGCGGAATGCTCGACCACGAGTGCTTTCAGCTTATGCTTGTAGCCGCCGGGCTCCTCCTGCAGCCTTGGGATGCTGATCCCGTCATACAAAAGCACGTACGGCTTCCGGTACATCCGGCACAGGAGACTGAGCGCAATATAGGTTGGCTTTTCATACCCGCCGATCACTATCAGATCATGGGTGCTCACAATATGGTGCAGTCCGGCGTTCATCCTTCCCGCTTTGCCGAGCTGAACGCCGGGAAGATCAATTTCCTTGTACCCTTCAGCCGCAGTCATCTTCCAGGCCCGGTTTTTACTTGGCCGGTCAGTGTAATACACCGTGATTTCGGTATCCGGAATACGGGCAAATTCGTTCCACTGCAGCGTCCGGTACGGTGCACGCAAATTCGTAACAAAGGCAATTTCCATCTGGCTGCTCCTTTCTATGAGTCTCCCGCTTCAGCTTGCGTTTCTTTTTAATACCATGTTCAGGCAGGTCCAGACGATAATTTTCATATCAAGCACCGTGCTGCGCGTTTGAATGTACAGGAGATCGAGCTGCACCATCTCTTCAAATCCGACACTGTTACGGGCGGTCGCCTGCCAGAGACCGCTGCATCCCGGTTTTACATTCAGTCGCTGCATATGATACTCGCTGTAGTATTTGACCTCCCGCGGAAGCGGCGGACGCGGGCCGACCAGACTCATGTCGCCTTTGACCACGTTCCACAGCTGGGGAAGCTCGTCGATGCTCGTTTTTCGGATCCACCGGCCGACTTTGGTAACGCGAGGGTCCTCGGCCATCTTAAACATCAGGCCGCTTACTTCGTTTTGATCCTGCAGCGCTTCCCACCGTGCTTCAGCGTCTGTCGCCATTGAGCGGAACTTATACATCGTAAACGGCGTGCCATCTTTTCCGCAGCGGGTCTGTTTAAAAAATACCGGGCCTTTCGGATCTTCGAGCTTAATCAGCAGCGCAGTTAACGCAAACAGCCAGCCGAGCAGGATAATTCCGGCAGCGGCCAATACAAGATCGGCCAGGCGCTTCGTTACCCCGTAATACCGCTTCGTCTGTATAGGCTCCAGAGACGGGTGGACTTCCTTCACAATGCCATCGGCCTGTCGTTTTGTTTCCATCAGCATATTCCCCTTCCGGTTGGATTTTTATGAAGGCTTTGCCTTTGTCCCCGGCATCACGGCTGCCTGCTTCTCGCGCGTCAGATCCTCAAACAGCGTGCGGTACTTTCCGATTGATGCCTCCTTCGTTAATTGCTGGTCCAGATATGACCGTCCGGCTAGCCCCATCACTCTCCGGTCTTCGGCGTCCATGTGATATAAGGCTGCGATCGCTTCTTCCACCGCTTCGTAATCACTCGGCTCTGCCACCAAACCGGAATTGCTCATCCGCAGCAGCTTTTCCGCTTCGCTGCCAGCTTCAAGCACCCCGATCACCGGTTTTCCGGCAGCCATGACGCCGTAGATTTTGCTTGGCACCGACACGCCCTTAATCCCTTTCTGATTCACGATTAAATGCACGTCCGCTGCGTTTAACGAATATTTGATGAATTCGAACGGCTGATATGGCAGAAAAATTACGTTGGTGAGATGATGCTTGTTTACAAATTCCTGCATTTCTACTTTTTTCGCCCCTTCGCCGATAAATACGAACATCATATCCGGGTAACGATGAAATTTTTCGGTGAGCCGGATGAGGTTTTCCAGGTCATAATACAGGCCGAGGTTGCCGGAATACATGACGATAAATTTGTTCTCCAGGCCGTGTGTGTGCAGAAACTTCTGGACCGCCGGGTGCGTTTTGTCGAGTGGGACAATTTCTTTTTCGTTCGTCCAGTTGTTGATTACGCTGTGCATCGGCGTCTTCCGTTTACCAAAACGGCGGCGGAGCGTTGCGCGCATGTCTTCACCAACAACGACCACATGATCAGCAAAGGCACAGTTAACGGTATCGACAGCCTTCGCCAGCCGGAGCACCGTCTGGTTTTTCACGTAGCCGGCCGCTTCAGCCTGTTCGGGGTTAAAATCCTGAATATTGTATACGTGCTTCGCCCGCTTGATGACTTTCCCGATCGTGCCGAGCAGGCCGCCGACCACCGGCGGCTGCGAGATCGTGTACACAAGATCTACATCTTTTTCCCGCTGCAGCGCTCGCAGAGCACGCAGGAAGTAGAGCGCCACGTATTTGGCCCGGCTCGCCTTCGAATTTTTATTAACCCGGGGGAGCGGCACGCGAACCACTTTAATCGGACCGTGATAATCGACCCCTGAAGGCCCCTGCGCAGAGGCTCCTGCGTATCCGGGCTGCGCAGCGATAACGGTAATCGTGAAGTCTTCAGCCAGCTCCTCGCACAGCTCGGTCATCAGCTGGCCGGTGGAAGCAAGGTCGGGGTAAAAGTAGTTGATCACAAACACCAGTTTTTTCATCCAAGCTTCTCCTTTGCTGAAGATTCGGCTGCTTCCGGCGGCGCTGCTTCCGGGACGGCCCTCTGAAATATTTTGTGAATCCGATCGGTATAGTCTGTTTCTTTAAACGAGTGCAGGGCATACGTCCGGTTGACCCGGGCTGTTTTCTGAAGATCACGGATGCTGATGTCCTGGAGCAGCCGGGCAATGGCGTGCGGCGCCTGCTTGGGGACAAAATAGCCGTTTTCTTCTTTAACAATATCCGGAATGCCAGCATGCTTTGTCGTAACGACCGAGAGCCCGTTCGCCATCGCTTCGATGACCGAAATCGGCTGGCCTTCATTCGGGTAGTAGGTGGGAAGTATAAACACATTGCACGTGCGCAGCAGCTCTTTTTTGGCTTCACCGCCAACTACGCCGTGAAACACGACGTTGGTTAACTCGTGCTCTTCAACCATCGCCTTGAACCGCTTTTCTTCCTTCGGATCAAAAAAAGCACCCGCAAAATGAAATGTCATTTCCGGGTGATCCTTTGAAAGACTCGCCGCCTTCAGTACGTCCAGGTAGCCCTTGGATGCAATGAAGTTACTTAAAAACAGCACGTGCTTGCCGTTCATCGTCTCTATTTTTGTCTCCAGCTCCTCCTCGGTGAGCAGTGCTTCCTTTTCCACAAAGTTTTCGCAGATGACAAGCTTTTCATTTGGGATAATCGGCTGAAAGAGCGCTTTTAAGCTCTCGCTCAGCACGACCACGCAGCTCGCTTTGGGAAGCAGCTGTTCGTTCAGCTTCCGCTGCAGCGGATTCATCTCGCCGAGCAGCTGTTTAAAGTAGCCGCCGTGATAGTGAATAATCACCGGGCGCCTTTTCCCCAGCATGATCGCAAGCAGCAGCAGGTCCCGGGCATTGCCGCCCTTCGAATGGGAAATCGTGAAGTAAAAAAAATCGCAATTGGAAGTGGCAAGCTTTCGTATCGTCGAAAAAATACGCTTGTTATTAGTAAGGTTGATTGTCTGCATATCGTAATCAGCCTGAAGCTCTTTTGCGTCGGCTATCTTGAAGAGAGCCTTTGACAAACCGTGTACCGGCGGGGGAAACTGGCCGACGAGCGCCGCTTTCGTGCGCATATGCTCTCACCTCCTTGGGGTTTACCAGAAACGGCCGCTTTCGGAGCGGCTTTTCAGCCATAAGCTCGTGAACGAAGAAATACAGGACGGCGGTAATGATCATATAAAACGACATTTTAAACATGGTAATCGGGTCATACGCGAGCCAGCGGGGGAATGTGGTGAGAATGATGATGCCGACGAAAATAAACAGCGGGTGGCGGGCATTCGCCAGTCTGTTCAGGATCACTGCGATCACTGCCGCAATCGCGACGATTCCGCCAAAGCCGAAAAAGTAAAAAAAGTAGCTGGCGATAAATCCGCCGCCCCCGGCCGGCGATATTTCCGACAGGTAATTGCTCAGCTCTGCCTGTTCAAACGGAATGCGGCTCGTCGGAAGAAAGATCCGCATCACAAACGCTGCAGCTGCGGCCATCCGGTCACCGGCACCAAGCAGGCCGTCCTGCAGCAGCCCCGAAAACAGAGTGGAGTTGTACAGTACTTCGCCGGCATTGCTCGGCATGTAGCTGCCCTCCGAGTAGCTGCTGAGGCCGAAGTTAATGCTTCCCGGGTTCTGCAGATAAAACGAAATATTCGTCCGGATGCGGCCGAACACCATAAACACGTAATAGATGAGACCGCCGCCGGCAAGCATCATCACGGGCGAAAGCCGTTTTTCCCAGAATAGAATAAACAGCAGCATTCCGACCTGGAGCGCTTCGATCCGGCCGCCAAACAGAATCATTTTTGCGATATACAAAAACGAAAGCCCGAGCAGCAGGGCATTCGCGTAAGGAATGTTTTTCGAGTAGTAGTAGCCGAGTATTATAAACAGCACCACGTACTCCGAAATCGCGAGACTCCCGAAGGTTGCCTGTGAATTCATCCCGTACCCGCCGGACTCCAGAATGTTTTCACCCGATTTCCCGAGCACAATTATGACCGTAATCGCGGCAAGGCTCACGAGATACAATACCCAGTTGGACTTCCGCTCCAGCCGGTCAGCGATATAGACCGGAGCCGCCGGCTTCCGGGTAAACAAATAAAGCACGAGCAGAAACAGCGACATGATCAGAAGCGTTTTATCATAATACATCGGATAAAAGTAATCGTCGTAGTACGTCGTTTTGTACCCACCGTAGTACACGTAGGCGAAGTTCATATAGTACGTGCTCATAAATACCACTAAGAGCATGACGGCCTTGAACCTTCGCAGGTGGTAAATAAAATGAACGATGATCAGCAGATTGGACGCCACCGCGAGAGCGGGGCTGCCGTTAATCAGCAGCAGAAGCGCGATAATTTGCACACATATGAGAACGTATTTCGTAAACATCGGCGTACCTCACTTATCTGCCATGGGTTTTCTGGTACTCTAAATACTTGACTCCAAGCAGGCCGGCCAGGTTTCCGGCGCCCATATACACGTACTGCAGGGCCTTGACCCGCTCGTGCTCCCAGCGGAAAGCGGCCGGTACGTACAGGAGAAGCCCCTGGATGATTCGGCCGCTCCCCACGATGGCCCGGCTAGCTTTTGCCCTTCGTGCATTCGCTTTTGCCCCGGTGCAGAGGGCAAGCGTGTTGCCGGAGCGGTAGGCCCGCTGCAGCACCCACTGCCTCGTTGTGCGCGTGGTTGGAATCAGATCGTAGACGACCGCCTCCTCCGCGCAGATCATCGTATACGCCTCCCGCTCCAGCTCGGTGAATAAAAACGTGTCGGAGCCGCCGGTAAGCGCGAGCGCTTCGTTAAACCGGTAGCGGTCGAAAATGCTTTTCCGCATCAGCAGGTTGTTGGTTGCCGCCCGCCGGATCGGATCCCCGGTACGCCGCTCCAGGCCGCTAAAAAAGCCGCCACGGATCACCCAATCGGGCGCCTGCTGTTCAAACACGCTCACGACCTTGCCTTCCACCACGTCTGCGTCGTACATGTAACGGGCGACAAGCAGCTGCTCGAGCCAGTCGGGCGCCGGCGTTTCGTCATCATCCACAAACACGACAAAATCCGTGTCCCCGGCCAGCCGGAGCGACGTGTTTCGAGCTGCCGGTATCCCCCTTTTCGGTTCTACCTCGTAGATGAGCGGGTACGGGTAGTTGAGTGGAAGCGTTGCAGCTGCGCTGCCTTCGGCGTCGTTATCAACAACGACTACTTTTAATTCGGGGTGGTGCTGCTCCCATTTCTGTGCGGCAATGCCTTCCAAAAGCGCCTGTAATCCTTCCGGACGTTGATACGTAATAATACATACCGCAAGCTTCATTTATTCCTCCCTCTTTTCTGCGACGGGAATGTCTGCTTTCATCTTCAGCACCAGAATAATGCTGAACAGCAGCTCACTAAGCATAAGCCCGACGAGCGCTCCCGCTTCCCCGAACGCCTGCACAGTCACAGCGGTCATGCCCACCGTAATGACGGCAACAGCCATACCTGATTTGGCGAGCATTTTAAAAAACAGTGCCGACTGAAAATAATTGGAGTAGTTGACTCGCACAAGCTGAAACAAAAACACGAGCATCCATAAAAGCACATACTCCTGAATGCCCTGGTACGCTTCCGGAAACGCTCCGGAGGGCACGACGGAAAGAGCGGCCATCAAAACGAGCGTATACACGAGCAGAATAGCGACCGAAGCTCCCATCCCCTGATACATTAGCGTCTCGGCCCGACCCGGCCGTTCGCGCACCATCGCCTTGCTGAGAAGCGGACGCATCACGTTGCTCCAGCTCGAAATAATGAGCACAATCGGCGTCATAAGCAGCTTGGCCGCCGCAATATAGGCGACTTCGGTAACACCCAGCATCAGAAAGAGCAGCAGCAGGTAGGCGTTTCCCTGCAGCCAGCTGCTCGTTGCCCCGAACAGGCTCCACTGCGACAGCTTCCACGTGTCACGGAATTTCTTCCGGATCACCTGCTTCGGCGGCAGATGCGCCGTAAACTGGTACATTTTTTTAACTGAAACGAGCAGTGATGCGACACCGGTGATCAAAAACATGAGCGATACGTACACAATATCGGTATACACAGCCGCGCCGATCGCTACGAGTGCTGCCACAGCATAGACGCTATCCCGTTTGAGCGCTTTCTGGGGAAGCAGCTGCGCGTACTCCTCGGTGCGGAAATATTCCCGAAGAAGCAACAGACAGATCGCGAGCGGCAGCACCCAGAGGGATGCTCTGTCGATACCTGTGACTCCGCTGAAAAAGGTGATCACCATCATCGAAAGAAATACGATAACTAAAAACAGCAGCAGCACCGCAAACAGGCTGCGCCGGAGCAGCACGGCGTCCTCCTCTTCAAGCTTCGGAGAAAGCACAATCATCGGTGTATTAATCAGCGCATTTTGTACGCTTAGAAATAAAAAAAACACGCCCATAAACATCGTATAAAATCCGTAACTTTCCGGAGAGCTGAAATACACAAAGGCGAGACCGATCGTAAAGTTCACGCCGCTCAGCGCCGCCTGGTCCAGAACGGTATAGAAGGCTTTGCCGGAAATGTTTCCGGCAAGCACCTTCTTAAGAAGTTTCACGATAGATTGGCCGTACGTTTTGGTGACTTCCATAATGGTTCAAATCGCTCTCCACCATCATTTCCACCAGCTCCCGGAATCCGACCTCAAGCTCCCAGCCGAGCTTTTCCTTCGCCTTCGTGCAATCGCCGAGCAGAAGGTCCACCTCCGCCGGCCGTACAAATTTCGGGTCGGTCACGACGTAGTCGCGCCAGTCGAGGCCGACATACTCGAACGCAATCTCCACCAGCTCCTCCACCGTATGCGTCTCCCCGGTGGATATCACGTAATCATCGGGCTCGTCGCTCTGCAGCATGAGCCACATCGCCTTCACATAGTCGCCGGCGTAGCCCCAGTCGCGTTTGGCATCGAGGTTGCCCATCCGAAGCTCACTCTGCAGCCCGAGCTTGATACGGGCAGCGGCGTCGGTCACCTTCCGGGTGACAAATTCCATACCGCGCCGCGGCGATTCGTGGTTGAATAAAATACCGGCGCACGCGAACATATCAAAGCTTTCCCGGTAGTTGACGGTAATCCAGTGACCGTACGTTTTGGCGACACCGTAAGGGCTGCGCGGCCAGAACGGGGTCGTCTCCGTCTGCGGCGTCTCAAGCACCTTGCCGAACATTTCGGAGCTGGATGCCTGGTAAAAACGGGCGTCCGGCTTGGCAATACGTACCGCTTCCAGCATGTTCACTACCCCAACGGCAGTAATCTGACTTGTCGCAATCGGCTGTGGCCAGGATGTTGCCACAAATGACTGGGCCGCCAGGTTGTACACCTCGTCCGGCTGCGCCTGCTGCACGGCGCTGATGAGAGAGGACAAATCGGTCAGGTCGCCGTCGATCCATTCAATTCTGTCTCTTACGTGTTCAATGTTTTCAAAGTTCGGTGTGCTCGTCCGGCGCCGGAGGCCGTAAACCGCGTAGCCTTTTTCCAGCAGAAATTCCGCCAGATATGAGCCGTCCTGGCCGGTCACGCCGGTAATCAGTGCTGATTTTGTCATAGAGAAGCAGCTCCTTTATTTGGTAGTGCCGCCTGGCCGGTGTACCAGTCGTACGTTGTTTGCAGCCCTTCGGAAAGCGAAGTTTTCGCCTCCCAGCCGAGGCTGTTCATACGGGTGACGTCGGTGCGTTTCCGGAACGTGCCGTCGGGCTTTGTTGTGTTAAACGTAAAATCTCCCTCGAAGCCAGTGACGAGCTTGAGCGTTTCGGCAAGCTCCCGGATCGGGATGTCGCGTCCGGTGCCGATATTCACCATGCCGGTGCCGTCGTACTCATTCATCAGAAAGACGCACGCATCGGCGAGGTCGTCCGCGTACAGAAACTCCCGGCGCGGCTCGCCCGTTCCCCAGATTTCAACGGTGGGATCGCCATTGATTTTCGCTTCGTGGCATTTGCGCATCAGTGCCGGCAGCACGTGCGACGTTTCCAGGTCGAAATTGTCGTTTTTCCCGTACAGGTTCGTCGGCATCGCGGCGATAAAGCGGGTGCCGTACTGGCGGTTGTAGGATTCGCACATTTTCAGGCCGGCAATTTTAGCGATAGCGTACGGTTCATTCGTTGGCTCAAGCGCGCCGGTCAGGAGAGCGTCCTCTTTAATCGGCTGCTGGGCATGTTTTGGATAAATGCACGTACTGCCTAAAAACAACAGCTTTTTCACGTTGTACTGATAGGCTGCATCGATAACATTCGTCTGAATATACAGGTTATCGCGGATAAAATCTGCCGGATAATCGTTGTTGGCAGTAATGCCGCCAACCTTCGCGGCTGCTAAAAACACGTAATCTATCGAAGAGGACTGAAAAAAAGCGTCTACATCATTTCGGTTTCGCAAGTCGAGCTCGCTGCTCGTCCGGTACACCAGGTTCGTATAGCCTTCCTCCTGCAGCTTCCGCACAATTGCAGAGCCTGCAAGCCCCCGGTGCCCGGCTACATATATACACGCATGTTTTTCCACTGGTGATCCTCTTTTCCTGTAAGATTTTGGCGTTTTGTAATACCTGCATCTATTCAAAACAGATGACTGAAGTCGGAATGCCAATGGTCTGTCTTTTCATCTGCAGCAGCGTTGTATGCGCAGCTGCCGCAGTTAATCTGGAGGCATTGAACCTCTCCTCACGCAGCGCTGTTGACGATCAACGTCTAAGGCTCTTTGGAGCCCTTAGCACTGCCGAGTGCCTCCATGTGATACCGGTGCAGGAGACATGACCGAATATTTTTGAAAAAAGTTATTTAATGAATTTGGCAGCGGAGCCGTTGTGGGCGCGGAGCACGTCCTCCCATGTGTCATGAATCCGGACTGTGTCTTCATCGCTGATGTCAATGCCGGTCTGGACCTCCACGATTTCAAGATCAATGGTAGCCCGGAGCGCGTGCTTTGTGCCAGCCGGCAGGTGGACGACATCCCCCGCTTTGATGCGGTACATATGATTGTCGACCGCAATCTCCCCTTCTCCGCGCACGACCGTCCATACTTCATCGCGGTTGTGATGGTAGTGAAGCGTGGAGTTTTTTCCCGACTCCAGCAGAATTCGCTTTGTAATCATCATCTGGCCGTCCGGGTACTTGGCGTAGTCGAGCACCCGTGACCAGCCCCACAGCCGCTCCTCGTACATCTGCGGGTAGCGGAAGTCCTTGATAAGCTCTTTAATCTGCGAGCTCGACTCCTTGTTGGCGACGATGATGCCGTCGGGACTCGACACAATCACCATGTTGCTCGCATCGATAACCGCGACCGGGATATCGAGCTCGTTGACGAGGTGTGTGTTAACCGAGCTTTTGGAAATAATGCCTTTCCCGGTCTGGTTGGACGCCATCTCCTCGGTGAGTGTGTTCCAGGTGCCAAGGTCCTTCCAGTCACCTTCATATTTTAAAACGGTGATCTTTTCCGCCTTCTCCACGACCCGGTAGTCAAAGCTGATCTCAGGGATCGTGTGGTACTGGCTTTTAAGCAGCTCGTACTCAAACGGCAGCTTTTCCTCCTCCAGAATCCGGAGCAGGTACCCCATCGTAAAGCCGAATACGCCGCAGTTCCACAGCGCCTGTCTGTCGATGAGCTGCTTTGCCGTTGCTTCGTCCGGCTTTTCCGTGAAGGCTTTGACGGTAAAGGCTTTGGTGTCTTCGTTCCACCCGTCCGGAACGATATACCCGTATTTGGTGGATGGGTAGATGGGCTGGACTCCCATCAGGGCCATATCGCTCGAGCCTTCATGAATCAGCTGCTCCAAAAGTTCAAAATTTTCAAAAAAAGTAGTGTCTACGAATGCGTCTACCGGCAGCATTACAATTACTTCCTCCGGAAACGCTTTTTCCACAGAAAACAGGTAGCTCGCTGCAAGTGCTACGGCGGCGAATGTATCCCGGCGCTCCGGCTCCATGACGAGCGGAACGTTTTCCCCGAGCTGGCGTTTAATCAGGTCCTTCTGTGATTCTGAAGTGGCAATCACCGCCGAGGAAGCCAGACCGCATGCTTCCAGCTGTCTCCACACCCGCTGGACCATCGACTCCTTTTCGCCGCCCGGCCCGTCTAGCACCTTTAAAAACTGTTTGGATCTCGTGTCGTTGGACAATGGCCACAGCCGTTTTCCCGAACCTCCGGATAACAGGACTAATCGCATCTGCATTCCTCCTTGTTTCCTGAAATTTTGGACAGAATTTCCTTACATTCGTTTAAAAAAAGCACGCTTCTTGTGCAGTGGCCTGGGCGGGTCGACAAACGCCGGTGAACCGACGAGAAGACGCTTCGTATTTTCCTGCAGCTCCCGGGCCTTTTTCAGGCCGAGAACTGCTGCTGTCTGCTCGTAGGCAGGCTTCAGGCGAAAAGGAACGCTGTCTGCCTGGGAGGCGATGAAATGAGCCAGGTTTTTCCGCAGGAGCTTCAGGGCGAACCGTTGTCTTTTCCACCCCTGTCTCCCAGCCACCGCCTCGGCGCTTACCTGAGCGAGCGCCCCGTGGGATACAAAATAATAAAGCGGTTCATCCGTTTCTTCGCTGCTCTGCAGCCGCTCCGGATGTGTCATGATCGGAATATAGCCCTCGAGCTGCATCGAGTGAAACAGCGCTTTGATTTGCATGAAGGTGTCGCCTGTCTGCATTTCCACGAGGACGTAGTTGGTATCCTCGAGCGGCAGCAGCTGCCCGGATAAAAGGTCATCTACCATCTCCTTATACAGCGTAATTTCGTGGCCGCTTTTTACGTGCAGTGGAATACTTTCGGCCCGGAGCTGCATATTAAAATCAAGCACGGCTTCTTTGACCGCCAGGCCGTCGTTGTCATAGACGCCCGGCCGGTAGTGCGGGGTCGCAAAGACCGTCTGAATATTGTTGGCGGCCGCTTCTTTGGCAATGGCAGTGCTTTCCTTTACTGTTTTCGGCCCATGATCAAGGCCGGGCAGTATGTGCGTGTGTATATCGATCATACGGCGTTCCCCCAGGTATTTGTTTCGATTCGTTACTTGCGGGGATCGCCTTTACGCCCGGCCGGCGCGGTCCCTCTCTGTTTCCCATTGATACAGAGCCTGTAGCCCCTTGGCAATCGATACCTCCGGATACCAGCCGTACCGGTTGATTTTTGACGTATCAAGCGTTTTTCTCCGTAATCCCCCGGAGCCAGAGCCTGTAAAAAACACAGCCCCCCTGTAGCCGGTAATCCGCTTGATCAGCATAACGAGCTCCTTCGCGCTGACCTCGCGCTCCGTGCCGATATTGACCGGACCCTTTTCGTTGTAATGGTTCATCACAAACACACAGCCGGACGCCAGATCTTCGCCGTAGATAAGCTCCTGGAAGGCGGGTTCCTTTTCCGGAATCTCCACCTTCGCCTGCCACTGGTCCCGGGCCTGGATGCACCGCTGCATCGCATCGGCCACCATGCTGGACCGCCTGTTCATATCCTCCACCGCGTACATCCGCGGAGCCACCGCAATGTGAAAATTCGTGTGGGACGCCCGGTTGTAGGCCCGGCAGAGCGCGATGCCTTCCCTGGTCACCTGCGTCTGCTCAGCGTATACCTCGTCAATGATGCCCCGCTGCAGAAATGTTTCCTTCAGCGGCTGCGGGGTGTATTTCGGGTACACGTGAATATCACCGACGTACAGCAGCTTTTTCACGTTGTAGCGGGCGGAGGCTTCAAGAACGTTCGCCTGCTGCCAGCGCCTCGCCTGCAGTCCCACTTTTGTATTTGATTCTGCGTATTCATAGCCGTCGGTCATGAACACATATTCAATATTTTCCTCTGCAAAAAACGTATTGACGGCCCGGATACTCTCCATGCCCGTGTCGATGCCGCTTTGCACGACCACGTTTTCGTACCCCTGCTTTAATAGGTAGTGATAAATGGCGCTGCCTGCCCGCTCCTGATGATTGGTTACGTAAATCTTCGCCTGTTTATCCAACCCGGCTTCCTCCTTTTAAGATACTTTTTCTTTTTGTCTGCCTACGCTGATCAGTACCTGCTCAATATGATTCAGCATCGAAGTCGTCGCGAATGTCACCGTCGTCCCTTCCCCGAGGTAGAACTGCTTGCCCCAGTGCGGAGAGTTTTCCTCCACTTCAATCACATATTCCACCGGGGAGCTCCTTTTCGGATCGGGCGTAATATAGATGGTTTTCCAGTCGATGCCCTTCAGCTGCTCGTGCAGCTCATCCCAGTATAAGTACTGCTTGATGAGCGATTCCATCTGCCCGTGCAGGTAGTAATTTTTATTGATTTTGTAGTAGCGGCGGTTTTTGACCCAGCGGTCGGTAATTAAATTCATGTCATACAGCCGGCGCAGCTCGAGACGGATAGCATTTGTTGACTCCTTGCATTCGCGCACGAGCTCACGCAGATACGTTTCTTCCTCTGTCAGATAAAATTTCATTACGAGTCGCAGTCTTGTTTTGGATGTTACTAATTGGTGCAAAACCATCTCCCCCTTCAGTCCCCTCGTCAATACAGATTATGTGCGTTTCCGGCGGTTTTATAACGTAAGCGCCGGCGGTGTGATCCTCCCCCCGTTCAGCAGCAGGTGCGTATTTTTCTGCATTCGCTCCCACTCCCCCAGCCGCTGCATTCGGACAAACTGCCAGTATGCCTGATCCAGGCAGAACGGCTGGTCATAAGCACTGCACGCGTTCGAGGCCACAAAGTGCACGAGCCGCTTTTTTAAAAAATATTTTGCCCAGCGCCTGTCGCCTCTTCCGTCGCGGCCCAGCAGCGCTCCGGCGCTGATCTGAACGGCTGCTCCTTCATTCACGAGCGTCTCAAGGCCCCCATGCCTTTTCTGAAACATCCGCAGCCGCTCCGGCGATGAAAGAATGGGAATAAACCCGCGATTGTACAGTTTTCTGAGCATCTGCCGGACGTACAAAAAGCTGTGGGTTTCATTCATATGAACGAGTACATAATTGGTATGCTCCAGTGGCAGAATCCTTTTTCTTTCCAAATCGGTTTCCATTCCGTCATACAGGGTGACTTCCTGACCCGAGCGGACGCGGACCGGAATCCGGGCTTTCAGGAGCTGAAAATTCAGAAATTTCACCGCCTCCGTAACGAAAATGGCATCAAAATCGTACGACGGATACCGGTACCTCGGCGTTGCGTAAATAATGCTGACACCGGCCGCTGCTGCCTGCCTGGCCATTTCCAGGCTTTCGTTCATCGTGTTTGGTCCGTGGTCAAAGCCGGGAAGAATATGGGCATGCATCTCAATCATGTACTCACCTCTTTCCTCTCAAGTAAGGCAAATGTCCTATTTGATATTTTTTAGAATATTTTGCCTGTTGCCGTTTCTTTTATATTAATAGTCCAGTATAATTATTAATAGTAATTACCTAGTCATTAATAATCACACAAATGTTAATAGTCATATGACCTTTTCTAGGAAGATGGGACCCCGCGCGGGATTACCCTGGCGAAAGGGAGTGGACCTGAATGAACCGCCGCCAGCGAATCTTCATGTATACGATCCAATTTATAGCCATCATCGCAGCCGGACTGTTCGTATACATGGAGTCGCCGGACGAGCGGTGGCTTGCCGCAGGCCTCTGCTGGGTATTTGGTATTATCCAGGTGACCCGGCTCGTAATTTTATCCATACCGCTTGCCCGCTTTTCCTCGGTAATGGTCATCAGCCTCCAGTTCGTCATTGCCTGGACAGTCCAGGTGATTGCCGGGGGATTTGTGCCGCAGACGCTCTTTTTCGTCCTGATTGCCGAGCTCGGGTACCGGGCGCCGAGGCGCTTCAGCTTTCCGTTTATGCTTTTCTGCTACGCGGGGTTTGTTAGTGCTACAGCCTTTCACGAAGAGTTTCCGGCGACTGCCGGTATCGCCTTTGTGCTTCCACGCTTTATCGAATACGTCCTGTTCTGGGGATTCAGCTATTTGGCCAAACGCTCTACCGAGCAGCGCAATGAGCTGCAGCGGGCCTATGACCGGCTCCGCCTGTATCACCGGGAGATGGAGGACAAATCCATCATGCAGGAGCGGCTGAAGCTCTCCCGGGACATTCATGACAGCGCCGGTCATTATTTAACCACCTCCATGATGGCGCTTGAAACAGCCAAACGGCTGCTCGAAAAAGGCGAAGTCGAAAAAGCCCGTACCCAGCTGCAGACGTCCAAGCACCAGGTGCAGGAAACGATGAAAGAAATCCGGAAAACGGCTCATTCCATGGCGCATACCGACGGCTTCATCGACCTTTCGGCTGCACTTGAGGGGCTTCTCGTTTCCACACGCGATACATCGGATGTACGGATTGAGTGGCAGTTTGATGAGCCGCTGCCCCTGCTCCGGGCGGAGCAGGAAATGCTTTTGTACCGGATGCTCCAGGAGGGGCTCACCAACGGCCTCCGCCACGGCGGATGCACGTTCTTTTCGTATACACTGTCCACGAAGGTGCCCGGCCAACTGATTGCCCGACTTGAAGACAACGGACGCACTGTCACGAAAAACGTAAGCTACGGCTTCGGCCTGCGCGGGCTTTCTGCCCGGGCGGAAGAACTCGGCGGCCTTCTGCGCTTCGAAGCAATTGCGGAAGACAGAAACGGCATGGCGCTCGAGCTGCGCCTGCCGGTCAAGGACCGAAGCCCTTACACCCCGTCGTAATACGGAACTGACTATTTATACGCATAAATCTCAGGATAAGTATAAGAAGGAGGATCTGCAGATGGAAACCGTGCGGATAGGGATTGTCGATGATCATGCTATTGTCCGGGACGGACTGGCGATGATCATGGAGCTTGAAGAGGATTTGGAAGTGGTCGGTATTGCGAGAAACGGTGCGGAAGCAGAAATGATGCTTACGAACGAGCTTCCGGACGTAGTGATGCTTGATGTTTACTTAGAAGGCAATAACGGCATCGAATGGCTCCCGGATTTTCAGCTGACATCGCCGCAGACGAAGTTTATTATGCTCAGCTCCTACGTGGACGCTGAAAACGTCATTCAGGCGCTTGCCAACGGGGCGAAGGGATTTCTCCTGAAGGACTGGGAAAGCGAGGAGCTCGTCCGCTGCGTGCGCCAGGTGGCCCACGGCCAGATGGTGCTTCCGACATCGGTATCGGAGACGCTGAGCGACCAGCTCGCTGCCCGCAACCGGAAGGACGGTGCCCCGCATTTTCAGGAAACCGAGCATACAACCGAATTGTCCCTGCAGGACCGGCGGATCATGGATCTGCTGCTCGCCGGCTACTCCAACCAGGAGATCGCGGATACGCTGTTTTTAACGCTTGGCACCGTCAAAAATTACCTGACCGCCATATACAGGAAAATCGGTGTCCGCAACCGCCGCGAAGCTATTGCCTATTTCCAAAAAAGACACAAACAAACCGGCTCCTGAATTTCAGAAGCCGGTTCGAGCTGGGTGGAATATGATGAAAAAGAAATTTTGGGTCATTAATATACTTATGGTTTTTCTCTTTTTACTCACAAATACTATTTTGTATTTATTTTTCGATTTATATCGTTCAGCTTCAAATATTGCCGTTTTAACTATAGTTACCATCGCTTTAAGCATCCTCAGCCAATGGAACTACCGGAAACACTATAAACATACAACACGTCCATGATTCGTTTAAGATGTCATGAATGCTATAGCCTTTCGTCTTTACTCAGTCAGCCCCACACTTTAACGTAGTTTTCTCCTGGCTTCAGATCATTAATTGGGCCCACTGCTTCTTTTTCATTTTTCTTATTACCATAGTAATCCTCGTTTAATATTAACTCACTGCCATCCGGGTTCTCGAAATCGGCATCAACAATACGGGTTCTATGCAAGGTCTCCGTTGATTGAATGTTCCCAGGCATCTGTTCAAAATCCTCCGGAAGTTCACAGTAAAGATACACCTCGCTGCCTTTTTCAATAATCTCTAATTTGGGGTCAAAATGATCTGCCGTTAATTTCTGCTCCTCTCTTTCAAAGGGCTCTGCTCCGTTTAAATAAGCATTGTTATTAATATACACCGGCTGCTCCACGTTATTGAATGCTTTATGATCTGCAGAGAAATCGTTTACTGTATCAATATATTCCTCGAGCGACGCCGTATATCCATTATAATGATTCGTTCCTGCGCCTTTAAGACCTTTATCCCCTATAAATAGATTATTAAAGTAGCGGTCGTCTCCGCCGTAGGTTACAGCAAAACCAGCCATTTCTGTACTATGCGGAACGTGGTATGGAGTCGCGCGGTCCAGCATTTTCTTATGCACCATTTCGCCACGTATCAAATTATTAACGTAAGCCCCACCCTGAGCGTGGTTGTCCAAAGCGTAATCCGCAGTTAGGATATTGTGATCGACTACATAAGGACCGCTGCTTACCTCCACAAACAAGTCGCGGTTATTCCGGTAAAATAAATTACTGCTGACTCTGGTTCCCTGGGTTTGCCAGTCCAGCCAAATGCCGAGGGAGCAGCCATGAATACGATTGTGATAAATTTGCACATCAATCGCAGCATGCAGCTTAATTCCTGCAATTTCATGCCCGAAGAACTCACGCTTTATACCTATGTTATAAATATGATTGTTATATATTTCACTGAACACGCACCCCAGGTGCCCCACAACAGCGTTTTGTCCGCAGTCGTAAATTATATTGTGGCGGATAATATGAGAGCCGACTTTTTCCTTCGTCCAGCCGGACTGCTGGGCCTGAAAGATTGATTCCACCTGGTACTGATACCCGGATTTATCCTTTCGTGTCGTACTGTAATTCTGTCCGGTGGAAGCCTCTTTTCCTATACTGATCGCACTGCATTTGGAATCATGGATGATATTGTTTTCAATAATCCAGCCTTTGCTCCAGTGCGGTCCCACAAGCCCCGGCTGATCAGCTGTAGGCGGTGTCCACGGGGTAGCCGCCTGAGCCATTTCAAACCCGCTGACGGTAATATAATCAACACCCGTTTCTTCAGGATAAAAGCAGCATTTGCGTACATTTATTTCCACAAGCTCCTGCGCGGGATCCATGTCGTGACAATTAATATATATCGTCGTTGTATGCTGATCCACTTCTGCAAACCATACATACTCCGTCTGCTCCGGGTCTTCGACGGAAACGGTTTGTTCCGTCCAATGATCCACGATCTCCGTTTGCACCGTTGGACTGTGCACTTCCTGAATATCTTCCGCCTCGTAAAGCGACTTTCCGTTTATATACACATCACCCAGGTGCCTGCCGGGATTATATTTCACCCAGTCTCCAAAGATTTTTTCTTTGTAGGGATTATATTTCCCGAAGAAATCGTTTGGCAGTGTCGTTTTCCAGACCGTGCCTTCTACCTGCTCCCAATCTGTTATCTGCTCCGACCCCTTGATGACCACCCTCTCCCCGTCAGCTGCTTTATACGTGATTCTTCTCGATTTGCTTAGTCCTGCATGTTTGGGCTTCACCCATTCCCGGTACTCTCCTTCATGCACAATCACGGTATCACCTGCTGTCGCGACATCAGCTGCCTGGTTAATGGTCAGGAATGGGTTTTCCCTTGTGCCCCTATTATCATCTGATCCATTTTTCGCCACATGGTATTCATTAGCCATCGTATCTGCTCCTTTTGCACCGTCTCTTTTTTTCTTATACTACTGTAACCCTGTTTTCCGAGAAAAACTGTTCAATTGAAAATGCAGCACAGCCGAGCGCACATGACAGCATACCGTGTTCGGAGAATTTCAATTCAAACGAATCATGGTAATACGGCAGCAGACGCTGCTGAAGCACACGCTGAATCGGATTACGCAGCCATGGTTCTAATACAGCAAACCGGTTTCCGATAATGATTTGCTCCGGGTTAAAAGTATTTACTATATTGGTAAGTACAATGCCAATATATTCACCTATTTGATCGAAGGCATTCAGCACCCTGGGGTGATTTTCCATAGCCATTTCAATAAGCCTCTCCAGGCTGATTCTGGTGTCGGGCGGGAAAATGGGTCTTACTTTATTCATTAACGCTGCCTCGGAGCTGTACATTTCCCAGCACCCCCTGTTCCCGCAGGAGCATTTCTTTCCATGGGAATCAATCGAAACATGCCCTATTTCCCCGGAAATACCTGTCGATCCTTTGTGCAGCTTATCGTTAATAATAAGGCCTGCTCCAATCCCCACACCTATGCTTAAATAAATCAAATGAGACATATTCTGCCCTGCACCGTATATTTTTTCCCCATGAGCCCCGGCCTTTGCTTCATTTTCAATCGTCACAGGGAGCCGGAATTCTTTTTCCAGATAATCTTTTAAATCAACCCTGTGCCAATTAAGATTCGGGGCAAATAAAATCAAACCCTGATTGTCAATCATGCCTGGCACCCCGAGACCAATACCGATGATACCGTACGGGCTCTCGGGTGCTTTCTGCTGCAGCGCCCTGATCAGATTTTTTACTTTTGGGAAAATAATTTCAGGTTCGGTCTCCTCAATTTCAAGCTTTTGTTTATTAATAATATTGCCCTGCAGATCTGTTATAACGGCAAGAATGTAATTAACACCAAGGTCCACCCCGATGGAATAGCCTGCACTCTTATTAAAGAACAGCATTGTCGGCCTGCGTCCACCGCTTGAAAGGCCCACGCCTATTTCCCCGGCAAAATGCTCTTCCATCAGTTCACTCACCAGACTGGAAACAGTAGCTTTGTTTAAGCCGGTAATTTTTGAAATTTGAGCCCGGGAGACCGGACTTTCTGTCTGAATTTTATTTAATACGATGGACTTATTAATTTTTCTTACAAGACCTTGATCACCAGTTTTCATATATGAGTCTCCATGTTTATTTATTTTTACATAAAGGGAGATCCGTTTTATTCATAAAGTTATCCCTTCACAGAGCCCGCCGCGAGTCCTTTGATGATTTTCTCCTGGGCTACGAAGTATACGAGCAGCAGCGGGACGCTTGCCAGGGTTAAGGCAGCCATCAGTCCTGGAATGTTTATCGAAAATTCTCCGTAAAATTCCCGCAGCCCGATGGGAAGCGTCGCTGCTTCGTCGGAGTTCGTTAACACGAGAGCAAAAATAAACTCGTTCCATATATGGATAAAGTTATAAATGGCTACCGTGGCGGTCGCTGGAATTAATAGAGGGAATAAAATTCTCCAGAATAACTGCAAATGCCCGCAGCCATCAATTTTTGCCGATTCGATTAATTCCTTCGGCAAATCAGACATAAATTGAGTGTAAATCACTACCGATATTGGGAGAGCAAAGGCCACGTAAGGACCAATAAGGCCCCAAAGAGTGTTGTACAGCCCCATGTTCTGGGTAAGCAGGAAAATAGGAATCAGCGTCGTGTGAATAGGAATCATCATCCCTACCATAAACAGCAGCAGGATCGGTCTGTTTAATTTGAATTTCATGCGCGACAGCGGATAGCTTGCCATCGCAGAAAATATGATCGTTAAGATAACCGAGATCACTGTTACAAATAAGCTGTTGCCAAAGAACTGAAAAAAGTTCGTTTCAAACAGAAAGGCATAATTCTGAAAGGATAAAGCCTCCGGCAGCGCCCAGGGTGCTGAAGAAAATTCCGCCTGCCCTTTAAAGGAGGTATTAATCATGACGAAGAAAGGAAGACCGGTAAATAAAAGAAGAGCAATGGCTACGATATACAGCGGGGTTTGTCTTAATTTATTTATCATCTAGAAATCCGCCTTTCTTTTGTTATCTACGGTAATGATGCAAAGTGTCACTATAAATGCAATGATGAACATCATTGAGGATATAGTACTGCCGTACCCCATGCTGAAGTTTGTGAACGTCTGGTCATACATATAAGTAGCCATTAATTCCGTAGAGTTGTTTGGACCGCCGCCAGTCATTACATAAATTAAATCGAAATACTTTAAAGCACCAATGATGGAAAGAATGGCAGAGGTGATAATGATAGGACGAAGTAACGGCAGTGTAATTCCCGAAAACTTCCTCCAGGCTGAAGCGCCGTCAATATCAGCGGCTTCATATAAGTCCTCCGGAATCCCGACGATAGCGGCCCGGAATAAAATCATATAAAACGGGGCAAACTGCCAGCAAATTGTGACAATAACGGCCCAGATGGCGGTATCTTCACTGCCAAGCCACCCACGCTGTAACGATTCGAGACCAACAGCGCCAAGGAATTGGTTTACGAGTCCGTAATTGGCATCAAAGATATAGATGAACAAAATCCCGATAGCCACCGTAGACATTAAGAAGGGCATAAAATAAACAGTACGGAACAGCCGCATCCCTTTGATCGGACTGAACAGCAGCAGAGCCATAATTAAGCCGAGAGGCAGCTGCGTTAACAATGAAGCCCCAATCAGCAGGGCGTTGTTTCCTGAAGCCTGCCAGAACACACCATCCCGGATGACTTCAAAGTAATTCTGCAGTCCAATAAAAACCATATTGGAATCGATGCCGTTCCAGTCAAACAGACTGTAATAAAATGTCATCCCAATCGCATAAACCACATACACGCCGTAGAAAATTAGCGCTGGAGCCATAAATCCTAATATGACCAGCCAATTCTTGGCATTCTTTTTCCTGGAAGCACCCCGGGATTTTGTGTTCACTTTATTTTCGACGTTGGTAGCCAACAACATTCACCTCAATTTTTAACTATGTCAAGCCGGTGGACCGGCTTGACATAGAAGTTAATTATTCCAGCTCTTCCTGGGCAGCCTGTTCCATTTCTTCTGCCGCTTCTTCTGGTGTGATCGACCCGCCAAATAAGGCCTGTGTCGTGTCCAAATGGACTTCTGCAAGCGCTGGAGGGAGGGTCTGGTCATAGTACGTTTGTACAAAATCAGCTTCATCCAGAGTTTCACTTAAACGCTTGATATATTCATCTTCATACTCCGCCCCCTCTACTGGAGACACAGCGCCGCTTTCATTAGCAAAGTCGGTGGCTGTTTCCTGATCGGAAATGAAGTTTAGGAAGTCAATAGCGGCTTCTTTGTTATCACTTTGCTCCGAGACGGAAAATGCCGGGCTTACCCCGCCCACAAGGTGGTTTTGTGCGCCTTCCCCGCCCTCAATTTCAGGGAACATAAAGTAATCGAGGTTTTCTTTAAATTCAGGCATTTCATCATCCACGTTTTTAAGCATTGCCCCGCTGGTCATAATTTCCATTGCAGCGTCACCTGAATACATTAATTGACGGGACTGGCCGTTGTCATAGTCGCTGCCGTTAATGCCGTCCGGGAATGCGTTTTTATCCACCAGCTCCTGGATCTTTTCCCCTGCTTCGATATATGCTTCATCATCAAAGCTTCCTTCGCGGCTAAAGGCGTCAGCGAATAAATCTTCCCCTCCGGCCCTTTCAGCAAGGTACATCAAATAGAAAGCACCTGGCCATTGCGTCTGGTTTGCGAGAGCAAACGGAATGACGTCATTTTCATTTAATGTATCTACAATGTCTAACAGCTCATCATATGTTTCGGGTTCTTCGAGACCATATTCCTCGAAGATTTCTTTGTTATACCATACAGGCACTAAATCAAGACCCATAGGCACGCCGTAAATTTCATCATCAAAGGTAACTGTGTCTAATCCCGCTTCCAGAAACCTGTCTGACTCAACTTCGTCAGTAATATTTACCACCTGATCAGCATCCACGAAATTTTCCAGCCAGCCGCCGCCCCAGGAATGAAAAATATCGGGAGCGGCATTACCACCCATGGCCGTACTAATCTGCTGTTTGTATGGATCGTTTTGGTAATATTTTAAATTTACTGTAACTCCTTCTTCCTCTTCGAAACGCTCTGCCGCATCCTGAAGTACTTCTTCTCCTGCTCCTGTTTCAATATGCCAAACTTCAATAGCATTATCTCCGCCGCCGTTTTCACCTGAAGAAGCCTCTTCCCCGTCCGGGCTTTCCGGGTTTGCAGGCTGGCACCCTGCCGCAAAGATTAAAAAAGCTGGTAAAATTGCTGCCATAGAAACTTTGTAATTCACGTTCAATCAACTCCTCTTTTTAATTGATAACGCTTACATTAAGTGGAAATAAAAACTGAATATTAAGAAAAATAATGATTAATATTTAATATACAAATCAGCTCCTTTCATGTTTATCCAGCCGCCTATGTTTGTCGGCTGGATAAACTAATAAAAGCCTGAGTTTTTAGAAAATCTTTATTAGAATCGGTTCAGCCACCTTTTGGAGTCTGGCAGTTCCCCATCCTCTCAAAGAAATTAATAATGTGGGAATGGTCCCTTTTCCCGTTTCCGTTCGCAATTTCAGAGTGAAAAATTTCTTTCACCAGGTTCGTGACGGGAAGCGGCACCCCAATTGCGTTCGCTGAGGACTGAATGTTCTTTAAATCTTTGTAATTCGTTTCAATGCGGCCGCCCGGCTCAAAGTTCCGGTCGATGATCTGCGGCATTTTCGCCTCCATGACAGCACTGCCTGCCAGGCCGCCATGTATGGCTTCAAACAGTTTATTTAAATCAATGCCTGCCTGGCTCGCATACACGCAGGCTTCCGATAAAGCGGCGAGATTTCCGCTGACAATAATCTGATTTGCCAGCTTTGCTGCAGAACCGGTCCCATTCGCCCCGCAATGGACAATATTCTCTCCCATTGCTTCCAATACGGGCAGTACCTTATTAAAGTGGTCTTCGTCCCCGCCTGCCATAATGGAAAGCCTGCCTTCAACCGCCATTGGCTCTCCTCCGCTGACAGGAGCGTCGATAAAATGAATATTCATTGCTTCCAGTTTACTGGAAAACAGTCTCGATTCCTCTGTTGATACCGAGCTCATATCAACGATAATGGTGCCTGGCTTACTTGCTGCAGCCAGCCCTGTTTCTGCAAATAACACCTCGGACACGTGTTTTCCTTCCGGGAGCATCGTGATGATGACATCGCTGTTTTCCGCTGCCTCCCGGCCTGTTTTACACGCCTGGCCGCCTAAAGCTGCCAGTTCGTTGACCGCCTCCGTGTTTAAATCAAAAAGGTACGTCTCAAATCCCTTACTGATAAGATGTCCGGCCATCGGTTTGCCCATAATGCCTAAGCCAATAAATCCAACCTTCATTCGACACGCCTCCATGCAACAGTATTTGAATAAATTCCGGTAATGCTAAATGCTCTCAGCTTCCCTGAATGATCGGGTGGAGGTGTTTGTTGACGTAGCTGCCAAGCTCTTTAATAACTTTACCTGTATCCGGTTCTGCTGCCCCGGTTTCCTCTTCGAGCATCACCCAGCCGTCGTAGCCGCCGTCCTTCAGCACCTGCATGCACCCAACAAAATCAATGTCACCTTCGCCCATTTTCTTCCATTCATGATTTTTGGAAGCTTCTTTAAAGTGCACGTGTTTAATTAACGGCAACGCTTCCCGGAAAATGTCCACCGGATCCATATCGCCGAACATGATATGACCGGCATCCGGCGTATAGCCCATGTATCTTTCATCGAGGCCATCGAAAAGAACTTCATAATCCTCCCGGGATTTCCAGTAGGAGGTTTTATAGGAAATGGGATGAAGCGATGTTATAATGCCGTGCTCCTCCCGTGCACGCTTTCCCAGTTCATTAGCACCCCTGATAATCTCCTGCTGCCTTTGCCGTACATTGTCCCGGCTGGCCCCGACTCTGGACGGTACGTTCATCACAGCTTCCGGAAAGTGCTTTAAGTATTCAAAATAGTAATTTTCTAATTCTTTTTCCTGCTCTGAAGGTTCTCCCCCTTCAAACGCATGCGGGATTGTCAGTGCAGCCAATTGAAGTCCTCTTTTATTAAGCTCTTCCTTGAAGCGCTCCGGCTTATCCCTATACTTTCCAAGCAAAGAAATCTGCATATCCAGGCCTGTCAGCCCGCCATTTTTTACATCATCCATGATCTGGTCCATCATGTCTGCCTCTACATCATAATCCAGCACCCATGTGGAACCCTGGCACCCAAATTTCATGACCATTTTAATGCTCCCCTTCAGTAATTTTTAAATTTAAGGCTTCTGTAATAAAAGTAGAGAATAGAAGCTGCATCGAGGTCGCCCCCGGGTCCTGGTGTCCTATGGAGCGCTCGCCCAGCCGGCTCGATCTGCCTTTTTTGGAGCTCATCTCTTTGGTGGCCTCCATTCCATTTTTCGCCGCCACTGCTGCTTGTTCAAATTTTTGTTCCACCGTTCCCTCTTCACTTTCGAGGACTGCCTGAACAGGATATAGAACATCCATCATCGTTTTATCTCCCGGCTCCGCCTGGCTTCTTTCCTGCACGCCGCGGATAAATTCAATCCAAAACTGCCTCATATCTTCCATGGAAAGCTCGGTTTTATTTTTAATTGCCTTCGCCCCGGCCATAAAGCCCGACGCGTAGAGCGGTCCTACTGATGATCCCACCGTGCTTAAAAAGGAGCGCCCTGCCGTCATGGCGATTTTGCCGCAATCTGTTTCGTCCGCCAGCTTTGAATGAATGGCCTCCTGCACGGCTTTCCAGCCGATACTCATCGTGACACCGTGATCGCCGTCTCCAAGCGCCCGGTCCAGTTCACATAAATAGGTTTTGTTTTCTTCCATTACGCTGTGAGCGCTCTCAAAATAATTTTTCCAATCCCCTGTCCTCATGCCGTCATCTCCTCCTGCTTAACTCTGTGTATACATCGGGCACTCGGCCGGAGCATCAATGAATGGTTTTAATTCCTCATCCATTTTTAGAAGCGTGATGGAGCACCCTCCCATTTCCAGGGACGTACAGTAATCTCCTACGTAGGACGTATAAATATTTATTCCTTTTTCATGAAGAAGGCTTTCCACCCTGTCATACATGATATAAAGCTCCATCCTGGTCGTGGAGCCGAGCCCGTTAATAAGTACAGACACTTCATCCGTGGATTCAATATCCATTTCATCAATAATATTGTTTAAAATACGCTCAGTGACAACGTTTGAAGTAGCCAGCTTGCTTTTTTCCACGCCCGGCTCCCCGTGGTGGCCAAGGCCGATTTCCATTTCATCCTCTTCGAGACTGAAGCTTGGCTGCCCGGTTTGCGGAAGTGAGCACGGAGAGAGGCCGACGCCCATGGAGCCTACATTCTGGTTCGCCTTTTCGGTTATACGGTACACCTCGTCGAGCGAAAGACCTTCCTCGGCTGCTGCTCCGGCTATCTTCGTCACAAAGAATTCCCCGGCGATCCCTCTTCGTTTTTCCGCTTCCTCCCTTGGCGCTGAAGCAATATCATCCTTTACGATGACCTGCTTTACTTCTATGTTTTCCTCCATGTCTGCAATATCCGCTGCCATTCCGAAGTTCATAATATCTCCCTGATAGTTCCCGTATAAAAGCAGGGCGCCCTGGTTGGTGTTCGTTGCTTTTATTGCCTCTACGATTGGATCCGGAGGCGGAGAAGAAAAGATATTGCCCACTGCGACGCCGTCAGCCATTCCTTTCCCTACATAACCCATAAAAGCTGGTTCATGGCCGGAGCCTCCTCCAATAATTAAACTGACCTTCTCCTTCAGCCCTGCTTCCGTGCGGACAATCGTTCTCGGATGGGCCTCTACCCCCTTCACAAGTTGAGAATGCGCTTTCAAGTAACCGTTCAGCATTTCTTCGACGACGACGTCCGGATCATTAATTAACTTTTTCACCGTTAAGCCTCCCTATTTATCATTTTTTCATAAATTCTTTTTCTTTTTCCGAAATCTTATTCACCTTCCGCTCTGAATTGCCTCCCTGAAATTCTACGCTTAAATACGTCTCCACAACTTTTTTAGCGTGCTCTGCACCGATGACCTGGGCGCCCATCGTAATAATCTGGGCATTGTTACTTAACTGGGCCCGTTCAGCAGAGTAGGCGTCATGACATTGAGCAGCTCGAATGCCCGGAACTTTGTTAGCTGAGACAGCTACCCCGATACCGGTGCCGCAGATCAAAATACCCCGGTCAGCTTTATTATCGTTAATATCCTCCGCTACTTCAAATGCAACATCCGGATAATCCACCTCTGTACAGTTATAGCACCCATAATCTATGACCTCGTGATTCAGTTCTTCCACGTGTTTTTTTATCGTTTCTTTCAAGTCGTAAGCGACATGGTCACTTCCAATAGCTATTTTCACTATTTCCACTCCTCGTTTCTGTTAATATTTGATTAAATTTTCGCACTTTTATTTTTGTTTGTCAATTTTTATTTTTATTTACTTTCGAAAATTGTCGTTTATACTAAAATTAATAAATCATATTAGATATAACAAAACAAAAAGAAATACTATAAAGGAATTTAAATTAAATATTTTGCTAAAAGTGAATTTTTCTTCTACTATGAGGAAGAGAATATGACTCGAAGGGTGAAATGATGACTAAATTATTTGTAGCGGAACGCCGGCAGAAAATCCTCGAATACTTAAACGTTGACCGCCGCGTTACTGTCCGCGGCCTGGCAGAGAAAATGAACGTATCAGAAGTGACACTCCGCTCCGATCTGAAGGACATGGAAAACGAAGGGCTGCTTCGCAGAACTCATGGCGGGGCTGTTTTACCTGAAACAGAAGAAAACGAAATTAATTTTTCATCAAGAGAAAAGAAAAATAAAACAGAAAAAATAACGATCGCCCATATGGCAGTATCGTTAATTGAAGATGGCCAATGCATTCTTCTGGATGCCAGTTCCACAGCGCTTGAGTTTGCCCGGCTGCTGAAGGAAAGCCATATGCGCCTTACCGTCGTTACCAGCGGTATTTACACTGCCCTGGAATTAAGGGAAAATCCTAATTTAACAGTCATTCTTTTAGGAGGAGTCGTCCGACATGGGTCCAGCTCGTTGGAGGGGGTTCTGGGGGCTGATATGTTAAATAAAATCCATGTTGATTTTATGCTTACTTCCGCCAGCGGTTTTACAGTTAATACAGGACTTACGGACTTTAATGTATATGAAGTCGATTTAAAAAAACAGATGGTAGCCAAAGCCAGTAAAGTCGTTGCCCTTATCGATCATTCAAAAATTAACAAAAGCTCTATTTCTTCCTTTGCCTCTCTCAATGAAATTGATTATTTTATTTCAGACGAGCCGGTTTCCGAGGATATACTTACGGAGCTTGAGAAGCATAATATTCAAACTCTTTTTTCCCTTGTAGACTACAGCTGATTTTCTTTGCCCTAAAAACTAATCTCCCGGAACACAAACGAACCGGCTCCTGCAATCCAGGGGCCGGTTCGTTGTATTTATTGACCGTAATAATAGTAATAGCTTTGATCCATGCCTTTTTTCTGGTTAAGAATACAGCCGAGGATCGGCACACCGCTCACTTCTAACAGTTCTTTAGCCTTTCGGGCGGCGTCATTTTCAGTTTCACCGGCTTTGACGACGAGAATGCTTCCGTCGCAGTGACGGGAGATAACCTGAACGTCCGTCACCGCCAATACCGGCGGTGCGTCAAATAAAATTACATCGTACTGCTCGCGGGCAAGCTCTACCAAATGCGCCATTGAACGGCTCCCCAGAATCTCAGACGGGTTCGGCGGGATCGGCCCGCTCGGCAGAATATCGAGATTGGGCACTTCCGTTTCCTGAACGTACGCTGCGTATTCCCCGTGATTTGTTAAAGCATTAATCATTCCGTGGGTGTTCATCCGGCGGAACGTATAGTGCACAGTCGGCTTACGCAGGTCAGCATCGATAAGGAGCACTTTCTTTTCCTGCTGAGCCATCGTTACCGCCAGGTTTGCCACCGTGGTGGACTTTCCTTCCCCCGGGCCTGCCGACGTAACCACTATTGCCTGCATTTCTTTATCTACAGAGGAATATTGAATATTCGTACGAATCGTACGGTACTGCTCGGATACCGGGGATTTACTGTTCAGCCAGGTGATGAGCTTCCGCTGATTCGTGTTCGTCTCTTGCTTTCTTTTTCGTGCCAAACGCGCACACTCCTTTTGATTTCTTTCCATTACTCATTATATCGGCCGGATGCTTTATTCATTATAGGCGTAGTATAGCATATTCAGGCAGACCCGGGTCCATTTTTCCAAAAAGCAGGACCTTTTTATGACCCGTTCTCCGTCCACTGCTGCCAGATACCGTCCGTCCAGGCCGCGTGTCCCTGTTCGGTTGGCACTGGTGTATCCTCGCCAACATAATCGATTAGTTCTTCATCATCCACCGCCGGCCAGGCACTCCAGTGGTTCAGGTAGGTGACCCCGGCCTCGTCGGCATAGCCTTCCACGGCGTCGAGCTGTTCTAAGTAATACTGCGCTTCGTACCAAGGCTGCGGAGCGCTGATATAGTACGCGCTGTCGTTTTCCTGCACCGCTTCCGTCACTTCACGGGTGGCGTAAATGGTATCGTCACTGCTGACCGTGCCGTTATCACTCACCGCAAATGGCACAAAGATAAACAAATCAGCATTGGCACCGGCCATTTCCTCTGTCCCGCCTTCATTCAGCACTTCAAGCGACGTGCTGTCATCATATGTAATCGTTTCTACTTCCGTGTCAATCCCGTTCCAGTTCTCCTCGATCCGATCGCCCAGCTGCTGCGGAAAGCTATTATCGCCTTCTGACGTCACCGCGTCGGAGCCTGCCACTACAATACGCAGTGCCTCCCCGGACTGTTCAGCTTCTTCAAGCTGGTTCTGCAGACCGGCATCGAGCCCTTCGGCATCGATACCGCCCTCGGAGGAGGCTTCGCTGCCACCATTCTGCTGACCGCTGCCACTCTCTGCTCCCCCAGCGTTATCGATACGGTCCTGGTAGTACAGCCAGCCTGCAATCAGCACTACAGCAGTGGTCAGGACGAGGATAAATAATCCAATTGATCGTTTCATCAGATCTCCCCCCGCTCATTATTCCATTCTTAAGTATTACGAAAATACTCTAAATTGTAAAGACGAAATCCGAAAATTTCCATAAAAGAACGTATAATTTAATTTTTTTTAAAACTTGAATTGTAATATTAAGCGCAACACCTAAAAAATAAAAAACACCCATGGTATCCCAGTGTAAAATGAAAGTACCA